>SLMY01000160.1 GCA_007133255.1 Clostridiales bacterium | reverse complement strand
TTTTACTGACCAATGTTCTGCCATCATCACCCATGCCGCCAATGGCTTCCGTGATCCAGAGCGGGTCACCGGCAAACAGTTCATTATACTCAGAAGTACGTAATTGACGGGCCATCCGCAGCTTCAAGACAAAATCATCAATTAGTTCCTGTGCTTTGCTTTCTGACAGTCTGCCAGCCGCGATATCACGTTCAATATAGATATCTAAAAAGGTACTGACCCGGCCCAGCGACATGGCAGCGCCGTTTTGCTCTTTGATTGATGCCAGATAAGCGAAGTAAAGCCACTGAATCGCTTCGCTGGCTGTGCAGGCAGGATTTGAGATATCAAAACCATATTGACTGGCCATGCTTCTTAGTTTTTTAAGAAAATCTATCTGCCGGTATACTTCTTCAAGCAGCCTGACAGACTCATCGTTCATCTCGCGTCTTGATACTTGCAGTTTGTCTTGCTCCTTCGCCTCGATCAGAAAGTCTGTTCCGTATAAGGCGACTCGTCTGTAGTCACCAATTAGTCTTCCGCGGCCATAGGCGTCAGGCAGTCCCGTAATAATGCCGCTTTTTCTCGCGGCCCTCATTTCCGGGGTATAGACTCGAAAAACACCATCATTATGTGTTGTCCTGTAACGAAAATACTCATGAACGCGATCGGACAGCGAAAAGCCATAATCTTTACAGGCTTTTTCCGCCATTCGAATGCCGCCGAAGGGATTAACGGAGCGTTTAAGCGGACGACCCGTCTGCAGACCGACAATAATCTCTTGCTGGCGATCCAGGTAGCCTGGTTCATAACTCAGCAGAGAAGATACTGTGGATGTGTCGATATCCAGCACACCGCCTTGCGCGCGCTCAATTTCACGCAGCCGGTCAAATTTATCTGTCAGATCACGGGTTCTTCTGGTTGGTTCAGATAAAAAAACAGGTTGATCGGAAAAGGGCTGATAATGTGCCTGAATAAAGCCGCGGACATCTATACCTGACTGCCATTTGCCTGCTTTGAAGTTTTCCCAGCCTTTATGTAACATTTAAACCTCCAGTGTTTTTTCTTCTGAAAGATCTTCAAGCAGATTGTGAATCAGCAGATTCATCTGTTGCCTGATCAATTCCAGTTTGTCTCTTGCTTTCACAGGATCACTGCTGTACGCGCCGCAATAAATCTTCAGTTTAGGCTCAGTACCTGAAGGCCTGACACAAACCCAGTCAAGATCAAGATCTCCGCCCAACCCGAAATAGAGCATGTCAGCTGAGGGCAGATATCGCTTGTTTGGCCGGTTATCAATCATTTCAGTTTCTGTAACGATTGTATAATCTTCGCAGTGCTGAATACCGAGCTCCGCCAGCTGCACAGAAACAGGATGCTGGCTGATTTGTCTCATCTTTCTCATTAAACCGTCCAGCCTGGCTTTGCCGGCCACTCCCTCCAGTACAACAGAGAAAGCATCCTCGTGAGCGTAACCGTATTTCTGATAAAGATCATCAAGGCAAGCAAGCAGTGTTTTGCTTTCAAGTTTCGCTTCCGCTGCCATTTCACAGATAAGGAGCAGGGCCTGCAGGCCATCTTTATCCCGCACCTCTGTACTTGCCAGATAGCCGAAACTTTCCTCAAATCCGAAACAGAAAGTCTGATCACCCTGTTCATCAAACCATTTGATCCGCTCACCAATAAATTTAAACCCGGTCAGCGTTTCTTGAAGTTCAACATTATAATACGCGGCGATTCGCTTGGCCAGCCTGGTTGATACACGTGTTGTAACACAAAAAGACCCTTCAGGCAGTCTGTTCCGTGCCTTACGATTGCGCAGCACATAATCCATCAGCAGAAGACCAATCTGATTGCCATTTAAAGGGATCATCTGTCCGTCAGGATCGCGAACCGCGATACCAACACGGTCACCGTCAGGGTCAGTGGCCATCGCGAGATCAGCTTTTTTGCTGACTGCCAGATTAACAGCGTTTTTCAGCGCTGCCGCCGATTCCGGATTAGGGACTTCCACTGTACTGAAGAAAGGATCAGGTGATGCCTGGGAAGGTTCAATGAACAGATTGTTCAAACCGGCATCCTCCATAATCTGCTGTATATAACGACCGCCAGTACCATGTAAAGGGGTATAAACAATTTTAAGATCCGCAACACGTTTAAAGATGTCTGGCCGGATTCGGTTTTTCTGCAGATACAAGCGATAGTCAAGATCAATTTGATCATCCAGTACCTGCCAGATCGATTGCTTTTGAGTATCGGACACCTTCATCCAACTCAGGGTCCGGATGTCAGTTACAGACTGCATATCCTGTACTATTTTTGAAGCGAACTCAGGTGTAATCTGACCACCGTCATGACCATACACTTTGTAGCCGCTGTATTTAGCTGGATTATGACTGGCCGTGATCATAATACCGGCTTCAGCCTTTAATTTTCTTACAGCATAAGACAAAACCGGAACCGGACGGTATTTTTCTGACAGAAAGACAGGGATATGATGGCTGACAAGAACCGCCGCGGCTGTCTTCGCGAAGGCAGCGCCATGCAATCGTGTATCATAGCAGATAACAACGCCCTTCATTGATTCAGGCCGGTGCAGTTCAAGCAGCTGTTTTGCCAGGGCTTGTGTCGCTAAAGCGATTGTATATTGATTGATACGTGAAGTGCCGGCACCAAGGACACCTCGCATCCCGCCAGTCCCGAAATCAGGATAGCCTGTAAACCGGTTCATGATTTCATCTGGGTAGTCTATAAGCGGCTGCAGCTCAGCTTGAGTTTCAAAACTAAAGAACGGGTCATTGAGCCAGGTATCATAGTGCCTAAAAGCGTGTTCGAACGGTTTGTTTCTGTCCATTAAAATCTCCTGACATACAAATATAATCATTATAAACCAGATCAAACAAAGACGCTACCGAGCAGGAAGAATTTTGTCATTTTCACTGGTTTACATTGGTTTAAGGAGGACTTTCCGATATAATTGATTAAGACCGGATAAACCTAAGGGCATATAAAACTGGCTTCACGGTTTCAGGTTGTTTATCCGGGTATAAAGCTGGAATCGGATTGATACAGGGGGACAAAAATGAAAGATATACCACTCTATGAGGTCGAGAAAATCAATGATCTTCGTGACATGCTGCAGCAAAGTGTGCAGCAATTTGGTGATAAACCTGCTTTTCTGGTAAAGGATCCTAAAGCAGCCCGTGTCAGTCAGAATCAGGAAAACAACGATTATCTTCCAGTATCTTACAAACGATACGGCCGGGATGTAGACGCTTTCGGAACCAAATTGAAATCACTTGGACTTGACGACACAAGAGTCGCTATCATGTCTGAAACGCGTTATGAATGGTATGTGACTTATCTTTCAACTGTGAATGGTGTTGGTGTTACTGTGCCGCTTGACAAAGAATTACCTGAAAACGAGATAATCAGTTTGCTGAATCGTTCAAAGTCACAGGTGCTTGTTTATTCCAGCAGCAAACAGTCGGTTGTCGATAATTTGCACGGAAAAGTGGACACACTCCAATATCTTGTCTGTATGGATCATCCGGAAACTGAATCTGCCGAGTCTTTCTGGGACTGGCTTGAACAAGGTGAAAAGGCGTTGCAGGAAGGAGACCGATCGTTCCAGGACGCGGTCATTGATCCGGAGACGATGAGTGTCCTGCTTTTTACATCAGGGACAACCGCAAGATCAAAGGCCGTTATGCTTTCTCATAAAAACATCTGTATCAACTTAATGGCGATGTGCAGTATGCTTTATATCGGGCCGGACGATGTCTTCCTGTCGGTCTTGCCTCTTCATCATACATATGAATGTACCTGTGGTTTCTTATGTCCTGTCTATCGCGGCTGCACAATCGCGGTTTGTGAAGGCCTGCGCCATATCACGAAAAATATGCAGGAGTCTAAAGTGACGATTATGCTGGTTGTCCCGCTGATGCTGGAACTATTCTATAAAAGGATTATGAAATCAGCGACCGCTGACCCGAAACTGGCGAAAAAATTTCATTTTGGCCTCGGATTAAGCCGGTTTCTGCGCAAGCTTGGCATTGACAAAAGACGTGAGATTTTTGATAAGGTACATACAACATTTGGCGGACATCTGCGCGTTCTGGTCGCCGGAGGTGCTTCGATAGATCCGCGGATTATGACAGGCATGCAGGATCTGGGCCTTCATTGTGTGCAGGGCTATGGTCTGACAGAATGCGCGCCGATTCTGGCCCTCAACAGGGATATTGATTATGATAACAGGGCTGCCGGACTGCCTTTGCCTGGTGTGGATATTAAAATAATTGAGAAAGATGAAAATGGTATCGGCGAGATTATCGGCAAAGGCCCGAATGTGATGATCGGATATTATGAAGACGAAGAAGCGACAAACGAAGCGATTGATGAAGATGGTTATTTTCATACCGGTGATCTTGGCTATATCAATGAAGCAGGTTTTGTGATTATCACAGGCCGCAAGAAAAATGTTATCATTACGAAGAATGGTAAAAATATTTTTCCTGAAGAAATTGAGTTTTTGCTCAACCGGAGTGATTATATCCAGGAATGTCTTGTTTCAGGTATACAGACTGACGATGGTGATATAGAAGTTGCTGCGGAGATTTTCCCGAATATGGAGGCTGTTCAGGAAAAACTTGGAGATGTACAAGTTGAATCAGAAGCTGTCCGCGATCTGATGGCGCAGGAAGTCAAGAAGGTTAATCAAGGACTGACAACTTACAAGTATATACGTATATTTACGCTGAGGTCGACCGAATTTGATAAAACAACATCAAAAAAAATCAAACGCAAGTACTAATCAGTGATGTAGAAGACAGACAGGTATCAGCTTTAGTTCCATGAGATCCTGGTGAGGTGACAGCCGAAAGCTGATGCGGTTTTTAAAGCGGATTTTATTTTTTAACTATTCAAGCTGATAGATTCAAAACACTTTGCCGCAGATCTGCGGCAAAGTGTTTTTTGTGACTTGTATTACAGTTTATTGTACAGGCATCTGTTAGACTTTAACCAGTTTTGATATTGTTTTATTTAATCAGGGAATAACCAGGTAAACTATTTTGCCGGAATCAGGTTTTTGATCACGAAAAGGGATCTGGCAGAAAAAGTAACGCAAGGTGTTACCTGGTCAGGAGGAATGTATGACCAATAAAAGAAAGATACTTTGGTCAGCAGGTCTAATCGTACTGGTTATCCTTGCTGTCGCTGCTGCAGGACTTATTCAGAATAATCGCGCGCAAGCTGGTCAGACAACCGGCA
>SLMY01000030.1 GCA_007133255.1 Clostridiales bacterium | reverse complement strand
TTCAGCGATTGATGATGCCTGATCGTGAGGGTAGAATTCAGGATGTTGTTCTGGGATATGACAATATGGAAGGCTATCAGAGTGAAAGTAATCCATATCATGGGGCGATTATCGGCCGGCACTGTAATCGAATTGAAAACGCCAGATTTGAGCTGGACGGCCATTTATATAAGTTGGCTGAAAATGATGGGCAGAACCATCTTCATGGCGGATTAAAAGGATTTGATAAAGTTATCTGGAAAGCAGAACCTCATCACACAAATGACGGTCCATCCGTACGGTTTTATTATTATAGTCAGGACGGTGAGGAAAATTATCCGGGGAATCTTGATGTACAGGTAACCTATACACTGACAGATCATTTTGAACTGATTATCAGATATGACGCTGTCGCTGACCAGAAAACTGTTATCAATCTGACTAATCATAGTTATTTTAATCTGGCTGGTCAGGGCAGTGGTACGATTCTGGACCATGAAGTGCGCATTGAAGCAGATGAGTTTACGGATATCAATGACGCGTGTATCCCCAATGGCCGGATTTTGCCGGTCGAGGGTACTGCTCTTGACTTTCGCGAAATGAAGCCGGTTCGCCAGGACATTGATAAAGATGAACCAGCCATCAGAGCCGGAAAGGGTTTTGATCATAATTTCGTTTTGCGTGATAAAAAAGAAGGGTTGAAGGCCTGCGCGCAAGTATATGAGCCCAAGCATGGCAGAGTGATGGCTGTTGAAACGACTTTGCCTGGTGTGCAGCTTTATACAGGCAACATGATGCAAAAGGATAATGGCAAAGAAGGTGTCCGGTATGACAATCGCAATGGCCTGTGCCTGGAAACTCAGTTTTTCCCTAACTCACTAAAACACAAGCAATTTCCAAGCCCCGTCTTCAATGCTGGAGATGCCTTTCGGCATAAGACAATTTATCGTTTCAGCACACGCTGACTTTTTCATCACCAATGTTCAGCGCGATACTCGTATAACCTGCATTGGACGACAGATGATTTTGACATGTCCAGATTTTTATCCACTCACTGAATTTAGGGTTTTTTGACATAGAAATACCCCCAGGCAGAGCAGGCTGTTTTTGACTAATCAGACTGTCCGCTTTGGAGGCATCAGATCAACCCGGGTGTTTTTATATGTCTGATTTCATGTCTTGTTCCTTTTTTTCCAGCTGTCACGAAGCGAGACAGAACGGTTAAACACCAGCCGGTCTGGTTTGCTGTCATTTTTGTCCAGACAAAAGTACCCCAGGCGAAGAAACTGGTATGAACCTGGCGCTGATGTGCCTGACAGTGAAATTTCTACTTTGCTGTGCCTGCGAACCACCAGTGAATCCTGATTAATCCGTTCCATATAGTCCCGCTGTTCTTCAGTGTCAGGGTCAGCATCTTTGAACAGGTTGTCATAAAGCCTGACTTCGGCGTCCAGACAGTTATTTGTGTCAACCCAGTGAATCGTTCCTTTGATCTTTCGCCCGTCAGCCGCGTTTCCGCCCCGTGAATCCGGATCATATGTCGCGTGAACCGCTGTTATGTTGCCCTGTTCATCTTTGTCACAGCCTGTGCAGCGGATAATGTAAGCTGTTTTTAAGCGCACTTCATGACCCGGAAATAACCTGAAATAGCCCTTGATTTTTTCTTCTCTGAAGTCATCTGCTTCAATCCAGAGCTCACGAGAAAAAGTGACTTCTCTTTTCCCGTCTTCCGGTCTTTCAGGGTTATTTTCTACTTCAAAAGTCTCGGATCTGTTTTCAGGATAATTGTCTATGACAAGCCTGACAGGATTAACAACGGCCATAACCCTGGGAGCTTTTTTATTAAGATCTTCACGCAGGCAATGCTCAAGAAACGCGTAATCAACTGTACTGTAAACTTTTGATACACCTATTCTTTCACAAAAATTTCTGATCGACTCAGGGGTATACCCTCGTCTTCTGAGACCGCTCAACGTGGGCAGACGAGGATCATCCCAGCCGTCTACCCAATTATCCTCCACCAGCTGCCTGACTTTTCTTTTGCTCATAACAGCATGAGTCAAATTCAGCCGGGCAAACTCAATCTGTCTTGGCCTGGCAGGACTGTCAATGTGATCAATGACCCAGTCATAAAGAGGGCGGTGGTCTTCAAACTCAAGAGAGCACAGTGAATGCGTGATCGATTCCAGCGCGTCTTCAATAGGGTGCGCGAAATCGTACATGGGATAGATACACCATGTGTCTCCTGTGCGATGATGATGTGAGCGACTGATTCTGTATAGAACAGGATCACGCATATTCATGTTGCCGGATGACATATCTATTCTGGCGCGAAGGGTCATTTGCCCATCCTTAAACTCCCCGTCCTTCATCCGATTAAATAAATCAAGACTTTCATCAGCGGGACGATCACGATATGGGCTCGGTTTACCGGGGGTTTTCAAAGTGCCTCTGGTCTGTCTGATCTGCTCAGCGGTCAGCTCACAGATATAGGCTTTACCTTTTCGAATCAGCTGGCAGGCATATTCAAACATCTGCGGGAAATAATCAGAAGCGAAGTAAAAGCGGTCTTCCCAGTCATATCCCAGCCAGTGAATATCTTGTTTGATCGAGTCTACATACTCAACTTCCTCTTTACTGGGATTGGTATCGTCCATGCGAAGATTACACTGGCCGCCGAATTTTTCAGCGGTTGAGAAATTAATGACGATCGCCTTGGCATGACCTATATGAAGATAGCCATTGGGTTCAGGAGGAAATCTCGTATGTACTTTCTTTCCCTCAAAACGTCCGCCTGGAGCAAGATCTTTTATAATCTCATCATGAATAAAATTGGCAGCTTCCACTTCGTCTGGCTGTATTTTAGGTGTTATATGTTTATCATCAATCATCGTTTCATTTCTCCGTTTATTCATTTGAATCTGATTTCTGTTTGATACGCGATCTGCATAACATGTGCCCGCGGCTTAGAGGAACGTGATTACTGCTATCAGCTAACTTGATTATGAAAGAAGTTACCTGTCCGACAGAAAATCATAGACTTTTCTTAATCGGCTGACAGACTCATCTTGCCCGAGCAAGAGCAAAATCTCGATAGCGCCGCCAGGTGTAACAGACTGGCCGGAAACCGCGATTCGTACCGGCCACATAACCTGGCCGTTTTTCATTTCCATGTCTTTAGCCAGGCTGATAAGCGCTTCATGAATCCTGTCACGATCCCATTGAGTCAGGGTGGAGAGCTTTTCAATGACAGCAGGCAGCACTTTTTTTGTTGAATCGAGTGTTGATTTACTCTTTTTATTTGTGTAAAGTTCGATATCCGCCTGCTGATGTGCTGCCAGAAAACTGATCATACCTGGAATATTGCTAAGCCTGGTGACGCGGGGCTGCAGCATTTCAGCAAGCAAAGACGCTGCTGGTGGCAGTGTACCGAATACCTGCTGTAACCAGGGTTCGCAAATTGACAAAAACTCATCTGTTGTCATGCTCCTGATATATTCGCCATTGAACCACTCTAGCTTCTGATAGTCAAAAACCGAGGGTGACTTGCTGATGCGATCAACACTGAACGCGTCACATAACTGTTCAAGTGTGTATAACTCGCGATTATCTTTTGGACACCAGCCCAGCAGAGCGAGATAATTGATAATCGCTTCCGGCAGAAAACCTTGTTCGACCAGATCGGAAAAACTAACAGCACCATGGCGTTTTGACAATTTTCTGCCGTCCTCCCCAACAATGAGCGGCAAATGAACATATTCAGGTTTTTCCCATCCGAACGCGTCATAAAGAAGATTATACTTAGGGGTTGAAGACAAATACTCTGAGCCACGGACTACATGAGTAATATTCATCGCGTGATCGTCAATGACATTAGCGAAATTATAGGTAGGGAACCCATCTGATTTCAGCAGAACCTGATCCTCAAGTTCACTGTTATCAACCGTTATTTTGCCAAAAACAGCGTCAGTGAAGGATGTTGTGCCATCCAGGGGCATCTTCTGCCGAATCACATACGATTTACCGGAGGCCAGCTGCTCATCAATCTCACCACTGCTCAGGTCGCGGCAGTGCCTGTCATAGCCGCTTGCGGCATAATTTTCGGATTCTGCTTCCTGATGCAGCTGATCTAGTCGGTCTTTATCGCAGAAACACCGGTACGCGTGACCTGAATCAACTAGTCTGCGCGCGAAACCAGGATATAGATCAAGCCGCTGGCTTTGTACATACGGCCCATACAAACCGCCTATATCAGGGCCTTCATCATGATGGAGGCCAACCTTTCTTAATGTAGAAAAAATCAGTTCCACGGCACCTTCAACCTGACGCTGCTGATCTGTGTCCTCAATCCTGATAATAAACGCTCCATTTGATGATTTAGCTATCAGGTACTCATATAAAGCTGTCCGCAGATTTCCAACGTGCATATACCCCGTCGGACTGGGAGCGAAGCGAGTTCTTACTGATTTTGAATACATATTAACCTCTTTTTCTGCTTGCGTTTTATGATAGTGTCAGGGCACAGTAGTCTATACACCTGTTTAACCATTGATTTTATATCCTGTTCACAAAAAACTGACATGATTAAACGGATAATATGATACCATATATTCGTTTGTATTTACATCAAGATACACCATAAAGGCAGGCAGTTCAATAAGTGATTGCTGTTCGCTGAAGGAGACATGTCATGTTTGGTTATGTCAGGCCGGATAAACCCGAACTTCTGATTAGAGAATATACAAGGTATCGTGCGGTTTACTGTGGGTTATGCAAGACAATCGGCCGCCATTACGGCCAGTCAGCTCGTCTTTTTCTGGGGTATGATCTGACCATGCTGGCCTTGTTGCTATTGTCTCTTTCAGACAAAAAAAGCGCGGTCAGCGCTGAAGGATGCCTGCTGAATCCGTTTCACAAAAAACCGGTGTTGAAAGAAGACCCCATCTTGGGTTTGTGCGCGGGGCTGACGATTCTGATGACATGGTACAAAGCTGAAGATGATAAGCAGGATGGTCAATTCTGGCGAGGTCAAGTTGTTCAGCTGAGCGGATACAGAGCCTATCGCAAAGCCAGAAAAGAATTCCCCGTTTTTGACCGGATCATCCGCGACTCAATGACAGATATCCGTAAGCTGGAAGAAAGATCAGCTGTAATGGGAAAAACCGCTGATGATAAGGGAACAGCCGAAAAAACTGAGAAACTCGCGAGCGATGCGGCTTCTTTATTTGGCAGTCTGCTTCATGATATTTTTTTAAACGCGGCAGAGACTTGTCTGGCACC
>SLMY01000170.1 GCA_007133255.1 Clostridiales bacterium | reverse complement strand
GCCAGGCACTGGTGGCTGATGTACTCAAATATGGTGAGATCGTTAAACGAAAAGGCTTGAGTGTACTGGAAGGGCCTGGAAATGATCTTGTTGCCTGTACCGCGCTGGCAGCTGCCGGAGCACAGATGCTGCTGTTTACAACCGGTCGGGGCAATCCGCTTGGCGGACCGGTACCAACAATGAAAATCGCGTCTAATCATGACCTGGCAGCGCGAAAAGCCAATTGGATTGATTTTGACGCCAGTCCGGCGCTGGCAGGAGCGTCAGCCTGGCTCGAACTGGACAATCAGTTTATAACAAAGGTGCTGGATATCGCTGAAGGCAGGCTGAAAACGAAAAACGAAGAAAATGATGACCGTGAGATCGCGATTTTTAAACAGGGTGTTATACTATAGGAAAGCGCGCAGATGAATCTGCCTGTCAAGAAGGGAGCGCAAGGCTGACACCAAGTTGATTGTGTGAACAGTCCTGCAAAACAATTATGAAATCTTTTATGGACAAAAACTTTCTGCTGGAAACCGAAACATCACAGACACTTTTTAACCAGTTCGCTTCAGAATGGCCCATTTGTGACTATCATTGCCATATCAGTCCTGATGTATTAGCTGAAAACAAAAATTTCAAGGACCTTGCCGATGTCTGGCTGGGCGGTGATCACTATAAGTGGCGTGCCATGCGTCTGGCTGGTATACCAGAACGCCTGATAACGGGAGACGCGGATCCAGAGGAAAAATTCATGGCCTGGGCAGATCTGCTGCCCTGGCTGGCCGGCAACCCGCTGCATCACTGGACCAATCTTGAACTGCAGCGCTACTTCATGATCGAAGAACCGCTTTCAGCCGCGAACGCCAAAGCAGTCTGGCAAAAAGCGAACGACGCTTTATCACGTCCGGATTTTAGACCCCTGCAGCTGCTTGAGAAGCTCAATGTTCGCTGGCTTTGTACAACTGATGATCCGCTTGATACACTCGAAGCGCACGCGAAACTGGCTAAAGGCAATCAGCACACCAAGGTGCTGCCGGCTTTCAGGCCAGATCGTTTCTTCAAGATTAACCAGTCAGCCTTTACTGATTGGGTTAAGCAGCTGGGTGAGACCACGCAATTAAAAATCGAAAGCTTCGAAGGGCTCTCCCAGGCGCTGATCGCGCGGGTTGATCAGTTTCACAAACAAGGCTGCCGTTTGTCCGATCACGCTTTTGATCTCTTACCGGGTACAACCGCTGATCTGGCTGCGGCAGAGAGAAGTTTCACGAAGCGGCTGAATGGCGAACACCTGTCGAGAGCTGATATCGCCATCTACCAGGCGACATTGATATCTGAACTGGCCTCTGCCTACAGCAGATGCGGCTGGACCATGCAGCTGCATATAGGCGCCAGGCGCAACGCCAGCAGCAAAGGCTTCAAAGCACTGGGAGCTGATACGGGTTATGATGTGATTCAGGATTATCCTATTTCTGATGATCTGGTCACCTTGCTTGACGATCTTGAGCGCAGCGAAAGACTGCCTCGAACTTTACTGTATTCACTGAACGCCAAGGACAATATGACAATGGGTACCATAGCGAGCGCTTTCGCGAAAGACGGAGCTGAAAGCTGGGTCAGCCTTGGTCCGGCCTGGTGGTTTCACGATCAGCTTGATGGTATGATCCTGCATCTGAAACAGCTTTGTCAGGTGGGTGTGCTCAAGACCTTTGTTGGTATGACGACTGATTCGCGCAGCTTACTGTCTTATACCAGGCATGAGTATTTTCGCCGCCTGTTTTGTAATGAGCTGGGAAACTGGATTGAAAAAGGAGAGCTTCCCTATGATGAGGCTCGCCTGGAGGCATTAATCGGCCGTGTCTGTTATCAGAACGCTGAAGCGCTGGTCAGATTATAGGCAGTTCGCTTTGTCTGGTTTCAGCAGTTCGTGCCGCGGAACCCGCATTATTTGAAAAATTGACATTACCTTCTCAACAGTTGTCCGCTTATCAATAAATAAATATAAGCGGACACCTGTTGAGTTTGCTTTAAAGGGATAAAACGTGTTGATCAAACACGTAAAATGCGTTTTGGGTTTTCATAAAACAAGTGCCGGCCCAAAACATAAGCCTGGTGCTCATCCATCACACCACCGCGCACTTTATCTGCCAGCACGCTTGCTGTATTCTCTATCGCCAGCCGCAAATGACCATAAAGACCATCTACAAACAGGTAATCACCGCCAAAAGCGGATATTTTATTGAAAGGCACCGCGTCTATAAACTCATCCAGCGCTCTTCTGGCGGCAGCTGGCGCGATGATATGACTCCAGCACATATCAAGCGTCACATTAGCGAAATTCTTGGCCAGAGCGGTTGTCTCACCTATAAAAGGGTAGCCGATGTGAAATAAATCGAAGGTCGCGTCCGAGTACTTCAGAAGCAGATTAGTCAGCAGCAGCGGATTACTGTTAGCCAGATTATTACCGTTTCCTTCCTGAAGACCTGTATGCACCTGAACAACCAGCTGAGCCCGATGAGCCCGCTTCAGGATTTCGTGCATCATATAATTCTGCACGGTTTCCGGATATACAGCTGGTTTTTCCGGGGTCTTCCCCGCGCCGGCCAGAAATTCAAGCATCGACTGACGCGCCTTGGTATATGTAACTTCGGGAAAGTGTAAGGACCTCATATAGGCAGCCGTTATTTTAATAATATGGACGCCTTTTTCAGCTACTTCGGCCAGATCAGCATCGAGCATCCCGATGAGCTGATCCAGATCCTTAAGTTTCTGTCCGTTGACTTTATGTGATCGCTCATTCATGTCTGCCAGCGGCGGGCATTGCCAGTAATAGTCAACCGGCTGCCAGACGCGGCGAGCCCAGTGGTCGTCATTGAGCGGCCTGCCATTTGTCAGCGCGCTGTTGTCACTGTCGCAGACACAGCACTCAATGTTGCATAAATCCCGGATCACATAACGGTAATGGCCTGGCTGTCTCGCCTTCTGAAAAGCTTCATTAAGTGGTATCAGGGTATGACGCTGAATACCGTCAATCTGGTAGATCGCCTTGACTGACAGGTCAAGCGCACGAGCATAGCCGGTAAACCGGCAGGCCTGCCAGTACGGTTCCACAACTCGCCATCGTTTATCAAGCGGATGCCGCACGTCACGGATAAAAGCAAGTTCATCCAGGCTGAGCCCTGCAGATACAAGGTCAGAGCTGATATAATGGGTGGTATATTCGCTGAGCACATCACTTTCCGAATCACGCCTGCTTTCACGCGGCAGGAAATGTTCATGGGTGTCAATAACCGGCAAACGCGATAACTGCTCATTTAATCTGCCAAATAATTCATCTTTTATCATATTAACCCTCCGGTCGGAAATAAAGCGATCTTTCAGATATTCTACCTGAAAGACCCTGTGTGATCAATCAATCACAGATTTCCCGCAGCCATTTTTCTATAAAAAATTAAATGCCCAAAGACGACGCCGGCCAAAATGCTGTTCCACATTTAGTGTACCGGATAATCATCCCGACCCTTGCCTCGTTCTTTTTTCAGCTTGCACATCAGAGACTCATCAGGCAGATGCTCCGTAACCAGCTTCAGCCTTTCCATATCGCCCAAATTTTCTATGTCATTTTCCCATCTAAAAAGAGAATTTTGTGTTATAATAGCCATAGAAGCATCCTCCTTTAACATCTGTGATATGGGGATTTATAGACTTATATTATAACACTGCTGAGGGTTTGCTTTCATTAATTTTGACTTAATGGGTGGAATTTTAAGGTTTCGTTTTTTCTACCATACCAGCCTCTTTCGAGACTGGTATGGTAGAAAATTATTTTTGCTGGGCTCAAGGTGATGTCTCCGATCATCCAGAACGCGACATTTCAGGCTACACAAGCACGTAAAGGGAGGATCGACCCGTGAAGTATGATTCATTTAGTTATCCATATGCATCCAGGCGACCAGTCACGTTCGCACGGAACGGTATCGTGGCAACCGGACAGCATCTGGCAGCGCAGGCCGGATTATCCGTCATGCAAAACGGTGGTAACGCGATCGACGCAGCCGTAGCAACAGCTGCCGCCTTGACCGTTCTGGAGCCCCATTCCAACAGCATTGGTAGTGATGCCTTCGCACTCATCTGGACTCAAGACAATCTTTATGGTCTGAATTCAAGTGGCGCCTTTCCCCAGTCAATCAGCCTGGATAAGATCGTGGCTGCCGGACACCGGGTCATACCGTCGACCGGCTGGTTTCCTGTCACCGTGCCAGGTGCGCCAGCTGCCTGGCAAGTGCTTGTGGAGCGCTTCGGCAACTGTTCACTGAGCGATGTGATGAAACCAGCCATCAAGTACGCTGCCGAAGGATATCCTGTGCCCACATTCATCGCCAGTGACTGGAACAAGCTATATCGGTCAGCAAGAGCTACCTTGCATGAAACCCAATATGAATCCTGGTTCCAAACCTTCGCTCCCTTGGGGCGTGCGCCTCTAGCCGGTGAAATATGGCGTTCGGAAGCCATGGCTAAAACTTTACAGCAGATTGCCGACACAAAAGCCGGTGCGTTCTACCAAGGCGAACTGGCTGAAAAAATAGACCGGTTTTCCCGTGAAAATGGTGGTGATATTAGATATTCTGATCTGGCTAACTATCAGCCAAGATGGGTTGATCCGATCAAAGTAACTTACCGCGGCTTCGATGTCTGGGAACTGCCACCGAATGGTCAAGGACTCATCACCCTCATCGCGCTCGGCCTGTTGAACGATTTTGATTTTCCGGAAAGAGACTGTGTTGAAACGCTGCACCTGCAAATTGAGGCGATAAAGTTGGCATTTGCCGACGGACAGCGTTATATAACCGATCCTGATTACATGTCAGTGCAGATTACTGATCTGCTGTCCGCTGGTTACCTGGATGAACGCAGGAAACAGATCAAGGCCACAGCTTCTGAACCTGTAGCCGGGATCCCGTCCGGCAGCGATACCGTTTATCTGGCAACAGCGGACAGTCAGGGTAATATGGTCTCTTTCATACAGAGCCATTATCAGCCGTTTGGTTCACACTTGGTTGTACCAGGGACAGGGATCGCCCTGCAGAATCGGGGCGCCTGCGCTTCTCTCGACCGAGACCACGACAATGTGGTACAGCCAGGCAAACGCCCCTATCATACGATTATCCCCGGATTTCTCACTCAAGACAGCAAGCCCATCGGCCCATTCGGCGTGATGGGCGGATTCATGCAGCCGCAGGGCCATCTTCAGGTCCTGATGAACACATTGAACTTCCAGATGAATCCTCAGGTTGCTCTCGACGCG
>SLMY01000111.1 GCA_007133255.1 Clostridiales bacterium | reverse complement strand
CAGCCACTGCCCGGCAGCCATCAGCGTTGAAAGCGGCAGCATGGGACGACGACAATCAATATGAATCGGCCGCAGAGGCGAAAATGGGTGTCTGTAGATGGGATTTATCCGCTGATCCTTATGCATGAGCTGTATCCTGCCGTTTTCATCCTGAAATAGCTCACCATCTTCGCGTCAAGGCGGCAATCCTGTGGTGAGTCTTCTGTATCAGCTTAACGGATGAACAGACAACCAGGTCGGCGTAACCTGCGACAAAAGCAGACAGAACCGTTCAATAACAGATAGACCGTTTAAAAACAAGCAGAAAGAATCAGCGCCGGCCTATTTAAACAGGATTGGCCAGAATACTGAATCAGCATAAAAAATGTGTTTCAAGCACAAAAAGAGGTGACAAAAACACGCGGTCACATATCAGCGACCGACTCACCTACCCGGGCAGCGATCAGCTCACGCAGCTCGGTAAGCCCTTGTTTTTTTGTCGTCGAAACGAGATTAAGGTGTGACAGATCATCAATACCCAGAAACTTTGCGATTTCCTGGCGTTGTTTTTGCGCTTGTGTCCGACTCAGTTTATCAACTTTGGTCAGTACTATTTGCCAAGGCAGACCCGATTCCACCAGCCAGGCGATCATCTGGATATCGTGCTGGTTCGGTTTATGGCGGATATCCAGCAGATGCAGAACCATACAGATCGGCCGGTCACTATGCAGATACTGGTCAGCCAGTTTAGAGTACCGCTCCTTCTCGATTTGCGATACCTTCGCGTAGCCATAGCCCGGAAGATCGGTCAGCAGCAGCTGATTGTCCACGTTAAAATAGATAACCAGCCTGGTTTTACCTGGCGTCTGACTGATTTTAGCCAATTTTTTATTGTCTGCCAGCGCGTTGATCAAACTGGACTTACCGACGTTCGAACGTCCTGACATCACTATCTCCGGTAAATCCGGCGGCGGACACTGCTCCAGTTTGGCTGCCACGCCTGTAAACGCCGTTTTTCTAAAATTAACTGCCATTTTACGCCTCTTTCCTCTTCCCGGCCGTGCCGGTCATCATAAGCAACTGCCGATGGCCTTATCGTACAAGTAACCCCTGCTTGCTTGATGCTTCTTTATCGCATCTGACACCCTGCCAGCTGTTCACACACCCCGTAATATCCGTTATAATGAACAATAAGCAAAGGGCTTATTCCATGGAGGGCATTTCATGACCGATAAAAGTCATAAAGATGACAAGAACTATTATATCTATAATCAATATGGTGACAACACCATGCAGCCGATTGGCCCGATCGGACTGATCGCCCATAATCTGGCCAGTGATTTTTCTGACTCCGTCAACTTCTTTCTCCGTAATCGCCGCTCTAACTATATAACCAGTCATCCTGAGCTCAGTCAGCTGCCCGGTTTCATGCGGTCGGATTACCGGATCGCTGTCAGCACACCACGGTTTACATCTGGTGAAGGCAAAGCGATTATTAATCAGTCTGTGCGCGGACATGACCTGTTTATTATTACCGACGTCCTGAACCGCAGCAGCCTGTATAACCGATTCAGTGAAGAAGTGACCATGAGCCCGGACGATCATTACCAGGATCTGCTGCGCATCATACTGGCCGTGACCGGTCATGCCAGGCGAGTTAACCTGATTATGCCTTATTTATACGAGAGCCGCCAGTACCGCCGCACAACCCGAGAGTCACTCGACTGCGCCGCCATGCTGAAACATCTGTTCAGCCTTGGTGTCAAGAACCTGATCACGTTCGACGCGCATGACGGCCGGGTCGCGAACGCGGTGCCGGCAAAAGGTTTTGAAAATATTCCCTCCTCTTACCAAATTATTGAGGCGATGATTCACGCGATCGATGATCTGAAACTTGATAAAGACCATTTCATGGTTGTCAGTCCGGATGAAACGGGTATCTCCCGGGCTATGTATTACGCGTCCATGCTGGAAGTGCCGCTGGGCACGTTCTACCGCAAGCGCGACTACCAGACAACCGTAGAAGGAAGTTACCCAATTGTAGGCCAGGCCTTTCTCGGCGATGATGTCCACGGTCTTGACATCCTGATTATTGATGATATGATTGTCAGCGGCCAGACGGTTCTAAGAGTCGCCAGTGATCTTAAAGCCCGCGGCGCCCGGCGTATTTTCGCCGCCGTCACCTTCGCTCAGTTTACCTCGGGACTCAATCGCTTCCACCAGGCGCATAATGAAGGCCTGATCGACCGGATTATAGCGACAAACCTTATTTACCGGCCTCAGGAACTGCTGTCAGCGCCCTGGTTTGTTGAAGCCAATGTCTCGCGCTTTGTCGGACTGCTGATTGACGCGATTAACCACGACGCCTCGCTGTCAAAGCTGATCTCACCCACCGAGAAGATCCAAAAACTGGTTGAATACTACAAACGCCGCCTGGGCTGACCAAACTGAGTGGACAACACTGATCCGGCAGGTTCATATACGAATAACCCTGACCTTTAACCGGCAGGTCCCGACGATCGGACCAGGCTTCAAAGATAACTCAAGGAGTACCCTTTCAAGGAGGAATCAACCTTATGCTGCAATTTCAGGCACCTGATGATCGCAACTACTATATTTATAAACAATACGGCAATAACCCAATGGCACCGGTTGGCCCCATTGGCATTATTCCACTGACCGGGAGTCAGGAATTTACCAAGCTAGTTAACGATTTTCTTTTCCGCCGCCGAACTGAGTACCGCGAGATCAGTCCCCATGATGAAGAAGTCTATCCAGGCTTTATGCGCCAGGACTATCGTATATCGATTGAGAACATCCGGTTCTCATCCGGTGAAGGCAAAGCGATGATCAACAGTACCGTCCGCGGTCATGATATCTTCATTATCTCAGACATCACTAATTTTTCCTGTACCTATAAGATGTTTGGTTTGACCAATCACATGAGTCCCGACGATCATTACCAGGATTTAAAACGCGTGATATTGGCAATCAGCGGCAAAGCCCGCCGGATTAACGTGATTATGCCGTTTTTGTATGAAAGCAGACAGCATAAACGAAGCAGCCGTGAATCTCTCGACTGTGCCCACATGCTCGAAGAATTGTACGATCTGGGTGTTAAAAACATTATCACGTTCGATGCCCATGATGAGCGGGTCGCCAACGCCATCCCAACCGGCGGCTTCGAGAACATCCCTTCCACCTACCAGCTGATTAAATCGCTGATCAACACCACTCCAGACCTGGATATCAGCGGCGGCAAGCTGATGGTTGTCAGTCCCGATGAAGGCGCTATCTCACGAGCCATGTATTTCGCGTCAATGCTGGGTGTCCCCCTGGGAACTTTTTATAAACGCCGCGACTATACGCAGATCGTCAATGGCCGCAACCCGATTATCGCTCACGAGTTCCTGGGTGAATCTGTTGAAGGGCTTGATCTGCTGATTATCGACGATATGATCTCTTCCGGTGATTCCATGCTCGATCTTGCCCGTGAACTGAAAAGCCGCAAGGCGAACCGGATCTTCAGCGCTGTTACCTTCGGCCTGTTCACAGATGGCCTGGAAGCGTTTGACAAGGCATATGAAGAAGGCCTTTTTGACAGAGTGTTCGCGACAAATCTTATCTACCGCCGGCCTGAGCTGCTGGAAGCTCCCTGGTTTACCGATGTCAGCATGGCGAAATTTGTCGCCCTGTTGGTCGACGCGATTAACCACGACGCCTCTTTGTCGGCCCTGATCGATCCAACCGAGAAAATTCGCAAATTGCTTGAGAAGGTTCGCAGCCAGTAAGGATATTAAATATGCCGGCACGTAAAAAGACGCAGACAACAGCCCCTAAAACCGAAAACAGACCCAAAACCCGATCACGGCGGAAAAAAGCCGGTTCGGGTTTTCTAAGTAACCTCGCGGCCCTGATCAGCATGACCTTCTTTGGCCGTTTGTTTTTGGTCGCTGCGGGCCTGGCACTGGTGATAGCGCTTAATCTTCTGATCAGCCAGAATGATTTTGACTTTTTTTTCACCTTGGTTGGTATTGAGCTGGTAGCTGTCGCCGCTTTTTTCTGGCTTCGTTTCCTGATTAAAAAATAACCCTGCTTATCCATTAGCATCTTATCGTTACAGATCAGAATCTGGAGGACCCTATGCCATTAGATGGAATTACCGCCAAAGCCCTGGCTCTAGAGCTGAATAAACAGCTGCTTGAGGCCAGAGTCGATAAAATACAGCAACCCGACCGCCACGATATTCTTATTATCATGCGCCAGGATAGCAAAAATGTCCGGCTGCTGCTGTCGGCTAATCCTTCTTCACCGCGCCTGCACCTGAGTGAAGAAAGTCGCACTAACCCCAGCCAGCCGCCTATGTTCTGCATGCTGCTGCGAAAGCACCTTTCCGGTGCCAGGCTGCTTGAGATCAGCACACCGGATTATGAACGCATTTTTAATCTGCGCTTTCTGACTCAGAACGAACTGGGCGACCGGCTGGAAAAACGCCTGGTTGTTGAGATAATGGGCCGGCACAGTAATATTATTCTGCTGAACCAGGATGATGTGATTATCGACTCTATTTTGCACATTGATGAATCGATCAGCCGTGTCCGCGAGGTGATGCCGGCCAGGCCGTATGTTCTGCCGCCTGCCCAGCATAAACTCACACCGCGCCAGGTGCTTGACAAGATCGCTCAAAGTGACGACTGGCTGGGACCCACTGTTCAGTTCAAGGCATTGGAAAAAGCGCTGCTGGAACGGCTGCAGGGTTTCTCACCCCAGCTGTGCCATGAAGCAGCGTTTAGATCGGGAATCGATGGCCGTTCGCGCGTAGAGCAACTGAGCGACGCTGACCGCGGCCGTCTGAACCGGATCGTGATGGATCTGATGCAGAAAATTGTGTCCGAGGCCTACTTCCCTTCCACTTATTACGATCATCCGGACGCGGTAATACCGATTGATTTTCACGCGCTGCAGCTGCAAAGCTTTGCCTGCGGCCGCTGTGAGCCCAGCGTATCAATAGCGATGGATCGCTACTATCTGGAACGAAACCGCCAAAATACCATCAGGCAGAAACGCCAGCACCTGGAACGTTTGCTCACACAGGGGCTCGATCACGCGATAAAAAAACTGCGGATTCATGAAAAAGATATTGAACAGGGACAAAAAAGCGATCGTTACCGCTATTATGGCGAACTGATTCTGGCTAATATGCATGCGACGCAAGAAGGTGCCGGTAAATTACTGGCAGTTGACTACTACGACCCGAATCAGCCCCAGATTGAGATCCCGCTTGAGCCTGGCCTGAGCGGCGCTCAAAACGCGCAGCTGTATTT
>SLMY01000053.1 GCA_007133255.1 Clostridiales bacterium | reverse complement strand
TGATTTTCCAGGAACCTATGTCTTCATTAAATCCAGTTTTGACCATTGGCCGGCAGATAGAAGAAAGCATTGTGCTTCACCGGAAGGCGGGACCCAAAGAAGCTCGTGAAATCGCTATAGAAACACTGGACCATGTCGGCATCGCCATACCAGCCAAGCGGCTGAAAGAATATCCGCACCAGCTTTCAGGCGGTATGCGCCAGCGTGTTATGATCGCGATGGCACTGGTAGGGCATCCAAGCCTTTTAATCGCTGATGAACCAACAACAGCGCTTGATGTTACCATTCAGGCACAAATCCTTTCTCTGCTCAAAGAATTAAATCAAAGCCTTAACATGGCCATTCTAATGATTACTCATTCACTAGGTGTTGTCGCTGATATCGCTGAACGTGTCGTAGTCATGTACGCAGGTGAAATTGTGGAGGAAGCGCCTAAAAGCGCATTGTTTAGAGAACCGCGGCATCCTTATACACAAGGGCTTCTTGCTGCCATTCCCAGAATCAAGCAGCAAGTTGATGTTTTGCCGGTTATCAAAGGAGCTGTACCTCGGCCATCTGAATTTCCTGATGGCTGTCGGTTTCATCCGCGCTGCAGATACTGCCGCGATATCTGTTACAGACAGGACCCTCCGCTTCGCTCTCTGGACGATAATCGGACACTGCGCTGCTGGATAGGCATGGATGAGTATTCAGAAAGCGAGCGTTGCTGATGGCTGACAAGGCACTTTTGCATGTTAAGAATCTTCGGCTGCACTATCCTGTAGATCGCCGGCTTTTCGCCAGAAAAGCAACGGTTCTCAAAGCAGTTGATGATATTTCTTTTTCTATCCGTGAAGGTCGGACACTTGGTCTTGTCGGTGAGTCCGGATGCGGCAAGACAACGGTTGGCCGTGCGTTACTGCGGCTAATTGAACCAACCTCCGGCCAGGCCTGGTTTCGCGGGCGCGAAATATTTCAAATGCCCAAGGCTTCTTTTCGCTCACTTCGCCGTGAGATGCAGATTATCTTTCAGGATCCGTATGGTTCGCTCAATCCCCGGATGACCGTTTGTGAGCTGGTTGGCGAACCCCTTAGAATCCACCAGAAAATGACGTTTTCAGAACGGCAGAAAAAGATAACTTCCCTGATTGAGGTGGTTGGTCTTGACAGCCACTATCTGGATCGTTATCCTCATGAATTTTCCGGCGGCCAGCGCCAGCGTATTGGTATTGCCAGAGCACTTGCCTCTAATCCTTCTTTTATTGTCTGCGACGAACCCATTTCCGCTCTGGATGTATCAATTCAAAGTCAGATTATCAATCTGCTTAAACAACTGCAAAATGATTTTGATCTCACCTATCTCTTTATCGCGCATGACCTTTCAATCGTCAAGCATATCAGCCATGATATAGCGGTTATGTATTTGGGAAAAATAGTTGAGATGTGTCCGACCGGGAAGTTATTTGATAATCCGCTGCACCCTTATACGCAGGCGCTTTTATCAGCAATTCTTGAACCTGATCCCGACATGCATCATGATCGTATTGTGCTTAAAGGCGACCTTCCAAGCGCGATAGAAATGCCCTCAGGCTGTCGCTTTCATACGCGCTGCCTGTACAAGATGGACATCTGTGAACGAGTCGAGCCGGTTTTTGAAGATGCGGGTGAAGGCCATTGTGTTGCTTGTCATTTATTAAATGGTCAATAATCAATGCAAAAGTGTGCCGAAAACAGTTAAATGGCTGCTGCCGGCTGATTACCGTACCGCATGTAACTTGACAGGCCAATAAGATGAAAATAGAATTAATTTTGTAATTAATATAAAATACAATACGTTCTGTGAAGCAGACAATCACCTTATTATTGGGCAATTATATTGTTTCGCAATCAATAACAGGAGATAAGATTATGATGAGATTTAAATATATCACTTCAGTCATCCTGACCGCAGCGCTGGTGTTTACGCTTTTAGCTGTCACCGCCTGCGACAGCGACTCTGGCACCGATGCAAATGGATCTGGCGATCGGTATGGAGGCAGCCTTATTGTTGCCAACGCGCTGACACCTGCCCACCTTGATACCGATATCACAACCGACTCTACCATTGGCCAGCTGATGTTCCATGTCTACGAGGGTCTTTTTGAAATTGATGAAAACTTCATGCCGGTCCCCCATCTGGCTGAAAACTACAGCCTGAGTGACGATGGTACAACCTATACCATTCAGCTGCGTGAGGATGTCCTGTTTCACGATGGCACTGGGATGACATCAGATGACGTTATTGCTTCATTCGAGCGCTGGCTTGCAGTTAATGGCGCTGGTAACAATATTGAGCCTTATTTTGTCAGTATTGAAGCTAATGGCGACTATGAAGTTGTCATTTCACTCTCAGAACCTTACGCGCCTTTTCTTTCATTTCTAAGCTCAGTTGTTGCCAATCAGAAATTTACCGTCAAGCCTAAAACGCTGATTGAGCAGTTTGGCGGCGATATCATGACAGAACATATTGGTACAGGTCCTTTTGAGCTGGTTGATTTTGTACCAGATCAATATGTTGAGATGAAGCGATTTGAAGACTATTCACCACACCCGGGTGAGCCCTTTGGCTATTCCGGAGAAAAAATCGCTTATGTAGATGAACTGATTTTCAGAATTGTACCGGAACAAGCCATGCGTGTCGCGGGCTTGCAGACAGGCGAGTATCATTTCGCTGATTTCGCGCCGCGTGACCAGATCACGCAGTTTGAGAACGATGCTGATATTCAAACCTTTATTGTCAGTCCTTACAGGCAGTCTTTTATCATTGTTAATATGGGCCATGCACCCTTTGATGATAAATTGACGCGCCAGGCGATGCGTTACGCACTTGATATGGAGGAGCTTGCGTTTTCAATGGTGGGCGATGAGGATTTCTGGTTCCTTAATCCATCCCTCTTCCCGCCAGGTCACATCTGGCATGTACCTGAAGGCGACGGCGGACGCTATAACAGTCCTGACCCTGATAGAGCCAGGGAAATGTTAGAGCAATCGGGTTACGACGGAACACCTATTATCATTTTGAACAGTCGTGAAGATGATATTGAAAGCCGGGGAGCTTTGGCTATCCAGTCTCAGCTTGAACAGGTTGGCTTTACTGTAGATGTTCAGCTATACGACCGGGCAACAGTTGTTGAGCAGCGGTCTCAGGTTGACGGCTGGCATTTGCATCTTTCCCAATTCTTCTCACCCGATCCTGACCCGCAGGTCTATGGTGCCTGGATGGGCACCAATAAGTGGATTGGCAACTGGGATGATGATGAATCGGCTGAAATGGATGAGATTTTCACAAGGATGCTCAGCGAAACAGATTATAACGCGCGGCACGCGATCGTTCAAGAATGGCACGAGTACTTTTATGAAACCGTACCATATGTGAAATTGTTTGATTTCAGGCAGCTTCGTCTCGCCCGTGTATCACTGCAAGGTTATGAGAACTTTGCGTTCCACACGTTCTTTAATGTCTGGCTGGATGAATAAACCAGCTTATCAGGAGGATCTGTTTTGCTGCGATATATTGCCAGAAGATTGCTTTTACTGATTCCTGTCCTGCTGATAGTGGCTGTTGTCGCTTTTATCATTACGAACGTGATTCCCGGTGACCCGGTTCGCCTGATGCTGGGTGATTTCGCGACAGAAGCTGAAATTGCCGCGATGGAAGAAAAGCTTGGTTTTGACCAGCCGTTCCACATCCGTTTTGTCAGCTGGCTGGGTAACATTGTCCGAGGTGATCTTGGCGATTCTCTGTTTTTGCAGATGCCAGTCACGCAGGCGATTATCAGCCGTCTTGAACCAACCATTCTTCTGGCGATTATCGGACAGCTGATCGGCATTCTGATTGGAGTGCCGCTTGGCGTTCTGGCAGCAGTCAAGCACCGGACCGCTATTGACCAGTCTGCCATCGTGCTGGCGCTGGCAGGCATTTCTGTTCCCAGCTTCTGGCTGGCGATCATGCTGATGATGGTATTCGCTGTCAATCTCGGCTGGTTTCCTACATCAGGGTATCGCCCAATAGCCCAGGCAGGTTTTGGCATGATCCGTTATCTGATCTTGCCTGGTATCAGCCTGGGTGTGATGCAAAGCGCGCTGCTGGCAAGAATGACCCGCAGCGCGATGCTGGATGTGCTAAAACAAGACTATATCCGTACGGCCCGGGCTAAAGGTCTGGCAGAAAAAATCATTATCTCCAGACATGCCTTAAAAAACGCGATGATCCCTATTATTACGGTTCTTGGCTTTAGCATGGCAGCGCTGTTAGGCGGCACCTGGATCATTGAAACCGTCTACAATATACCCGGGACGGGTGCCCTGGCGATCACAGCCATCTTAAGACGTGACTATCCGATTATACAAGGCTCAATGATCTTTATCGCCTTGATCTACGTAGTCGTGAATCTCGTTGTTGATATCAGCTATGCCTTTATTAATCCCAGAGTTAGATATCGTTAATCCATACAGGCACAAGTAATCACTGTCATGAGGAAAATATGAAACAAAACAAGCTGAAAAACGTCATTAAAAATATTCATCCCTATATGCTGATTGGCGGCCTGCTGGTTTCACTTGTTATTCTGGCTGCGCTCCTGGCACCTGTATTGACTTCGCATAACCCGCTGGCGATGACGCCCCGCAACCGACTGCAGCCCCCCTCTGCCCAGCACCTGTTTGGCACTGATGAATTTGGCCGTGATGTCTTCAGCCGCATGCTCTTCGGAGCCAGAGCCTCCGTACAAATAGGACTGATAGTTGTTGTGATCACGGTGATCAGCGGGACGCTCGTAGGTATGCTGGCAGGCTATTACGCCGGTCTGGACAATATAGTAATGCGATTCCTTGACGGCCTGATGGCCTTCCCGGAAATCATAATCGCGATAACCCTTGCCGCCGTCTGGGGCGCCGGTATGACCAATATTATTTTCGCTATGTCATTCGCTTACTTCCCCCGCATGGCCAGAGTCGTCAGAGGCTCCGTCCTAGCCAGCCGTGACCTGGAATACGTAGAAGCCGCCCGTGCGATAGGCGCCAGAAACACCTATATCATGGCCAGGCATATCCTGCCAAACTGTCTGTCACCCATTCTCGTTCAGGCAACCTTCTGTTTCGCCGCAGCCATTCTCGCTGAAGCAGCCCTTAGCTACCTGGGTGTTGGCATAAAAGAACCCACACCCAGCTGGGGCGGCATGATCAGCCAGGGAAGAGACTTCATGGCCGTAGCACCCTGGCTCGTTAACGCACCGGGCATCTCAATCATCCTCGCTGTCCTGGGTCTGAATCTGCTTGGCGATGGCCTTAGAGACTA
>SLMY01000173.1 GCA_007133255.1 Clostridiales bacterium | reverse complement strand
GCTGATAATAGAACGCGATGAACGCCTGGGTGGTATTTTAAATCAGTGCATCCATAATGGTTTTGGTATCTTCCGGTTTAACGAAGAACTGACCGGTCCTGAATATGCCAGCCGCTATGTAAAAGATGTTAAAAAAAGAAAGATTCCGTATCTTTGCTCAACAATGGCGCTTGAACTGACAGAAGACAGAAAAGTCATTGTTGTCAGCCCGGCTATCGGTTTAAAACAGATACAGGCCGGCGCTGTTATTCTGGCCATGGGCTGCCGCGAAAGACCACGAGGCGCGCTTGGGATTCCGGGTACAAGATGCGCCGGCATAATGACAACCGGAACCGCGCAGCGGCTTTCAAACCTGGAAGGCTACATGCCGGGACGCCGCATTGTTATTCTGGGATCGGGTGACATTGGGCTGATTATGGCCAGGCGCATGACATTTGAAGGTGCCAAGGTACTGGCCTGTGTTGAGATTATGCCCTATTCAAGCGGGCTGACACGAAATGTCGTGCAGTGCCTGCAGGACTTTGATATTCCGCTGCTGCTTAATCACACTGTTATTGAAATTCACGGAAAAGAGCGCCTGGAGGGCGTGACGATCGCCAGTGTCAATCCTGACACAAGGCAGGTGCTGCCGGAAACAGCCCGGCGGCTTGACTGCGACACGCTGCTGCTTTCAGTTGGTCTGATTCCTGAAAACGAGTTATCGCGGCAGGCGGGTGTCAGACTGGCTGACAGCACCCGCGGCCCTGTTGTTGATCAGTATCTGGCTACAGAAATACCCGGGCTTTATGCCTGCGGCAATGTTTTGCATGTACATGATCTGGTTGATGAAGTATCAGCGGAAGCGCATAGAGCCGGGCTGGCCGCTGTCCGCTGGCTTGAGACGAAGCGAGAAGAGCTGGCAGCCAGTGAACCTTATATACGCCATGCCGTTCCGGTTATTGAGGGAAAAGGGGTAAGAGGTGTTGTGCCGCAGTTTATTGAGCTGGGCCAGTCTCATGCTGGTTTAGATGAAGCAGGTAAATGGCGTGTTGGCTTTCGCACAGACGGGGTTTACAAAGGCGGCGCTGTTGTCGTCAAAGCTGACCAGAAACAGGTACTCAGGCAAAAGAAGTTAATCATGACGCCGGGTGAGATGGTGCTGATTGATCTTGATCCTGATAAACTGCCGGGAAAAGAGCTCAAAGCCCTGACAATAGAAATTGAAGGAGATGCTGAACATGCCTGACAGAGAAATTGTCTGTATTGGCTGCCCGATGGGCTGTACATTGAATGTGACCGTACGAGATAACCAGGTGGCGAAAGTACGGGGAAATGTATGTGCCCGGGGTGTCCGGTACGCGAAGGATGAGGTTTTGAATCCAAAACGCATGGTAACCAGCCTGATCGCCGTGCCAGGCCGCCAGGAACCCTTAAGTGTCAGAACCGAGCGGCCTGTCCCTAAACAGCTGATATTCGACTGTCTGCGTGAAATCAGGACAGCACAGGTGAAGCTGCCGGTCGCCATAGGTGATGTGATCATCAAGAATGTGCTGGGCACACAGGTAGATATTATCGCCACACGTGATCTGGTATAAGGAAAATGGTAGAATAATGCTATCCTATCCATCCTTTGAGGTTTAGATAGAACTCATATAGCCATGTGTTCATAGCCCATGCGTTCAGGAGCGAGTATGCCAGATATCAGCAAGCAGCAAATGATAGATATCATGATCCGCCATCCGGTGATAGCGGCTGTGCGTGATGACAAACAGCTGCATCAGGCGATGCTGTCATCAGCGCGGATTATTTTTCTGCTGGCCGGTTCGATTAATAATCTCGCGGAACGCTGCCGACTGCTAAAAGCCGCGAATCGCCTGTGCTTTTTACATCTTGACCTGGTGGCTGGCCTGAAGCCTGATCAGGAAGGTGTTTTATTTATTGCCAGGCAGATCAGGCCGCATGGCATTATCACCACGCGTCCCGCCAGTATCAAGTGGGCGCGCGCGGCCGGCCTGCTGACTGTGCAAAGAATTTTTCTGCTCGATTCAAGTGCTCTGCAAGACGGCAGCCGGCACATAAAAGCAAGCGATCCTGATCTGGTTGAAGTACTGCCCGGTGTCGCTGATAAAGCGATCAGCATGGCGGTCAGCTTGTTCGACAGGCCCCTGATCGCCGGCGGCCTGATTAGTGAACGGTCTGAAATTCTTAAAGCCCTGGGTGCCGGGGCGCTGGCTGTTTCAACCGGAGAGCCAGAACTGTGGAACCTGGCGGATTTTGAACAGGAAAGCTCATTAGTTTAAAAACACCAGCGTATGGATCTTTACCAGCCGGGTCATGAACATATTAGCATCTGTATCAATATCAGAAAGATGAAAGACAAAAGGAGATAACATGCCGGCAAAAACAATCATGGACTACGCGGCGGCTGATTTTGAATGCAGCTGCGGCAGACGGCACAGAACCGATATCCGCCAGCTTCTGATCGATGATCACGCGATCAGCCAGTTGCCATCACTTGTCAGAGATCAGAAAAAAGCGGATGGATCAGGCTTTGATCCTGACAGCCAAAGCGCTTTAATTATCGCGGATGACAATACCTGGCAGGCCGCTGGTTCAACAGTCAGCCAGCTGCTCACAGCTGATCACATCAAGGTCAGTCAGCTGGTTTTTCCCGGAAAGCCAGACTTGATACCCGATGAAAAGGCGGTTTTTCAAGTGATCACGGCTTTGCGGCCTCATACAGCTGTCCTGATCGCCGCGGGCTCGGGTACGATTAATGATCTTGTCAGGTTTGTCAGTTATAAAACACAAAAGCCCTATATCTGTGTGCCGACCGCGCCGTCTATGGATGGTTACGCTTCCAGTGTAGCGCCTATGATCCATAATAACCTGAAAACAACATATGAAACCTGGGGCGCGGCAGCGCTGGTGACTCAGCCCGATATCCTGGCCAGCTGCCCGAGCAAGATGCTGGCCGCCGGACTGGGTGATATCCTCGGAAAATATACGGCTCTGGCAGACTGGCGGTTAGGCGGCATAGTGGAGCATGAATATGAATGTCCGCTGATAGCGGATATGGTCACAAAGACAGCTGATCGTTCTTTGAGCCAGGCCAGGCAGCTGGCAGGCAGGGATCCTCAGGCTGTACGTGAAACAATGGAAGGCTTGCTGATGACCGGCATCGCCATGAGTTATGCCGGAAATTCCCGGCCGGCATCCGGCGCTGAGCATCATCTGTCGCATTTTTGGGAAATGGTTCTCATGCAAAAGAAAAAGCCGCCCGTACTTCATGGGTCTAAAGTTGGACTGGCCACACCGATGATCGCGTCCTTATACCATCATATACAAAAGCTTCAGCCTGATTTTGAACGGGCACGAAAAAAAGCCGCCCGCTTTTCATTCGATCAATGGGCCGCGACAATTGAAAATGTCTATGGCACCGGTGCCCCTGAAGTGATCGCGCTTGGCCGGAAAACCGCTAAGAACAGCCCGGATCGAACCCTTTCGCGCCTTGCGGCGGCAGAAAAAAACTGGGAGCAGATCAGGCGTGCGGCGGCAGATCTGGTTCCTGAGCCTGATCAAATCTACCAGGCACTTCAAAGCGTAGGCGCCCCTGTGTCACCAGTGGAGCTGGGTATAGAAGACAGTCAGGTTCTCCTCGCGGTCAGGCACGCGGCTGAGATGCGAGACCGCTATACTGTTCTTCAGCTTTATACAGACCTGGATCTGCTGGACGAGGCAGAGTCAATTGTGACTCAGTGGCTTTAACTAGCTTATAAACCGCCTTCGCGGGTCAAAAAGACTCCAGTCGAGACATACAGGCTATCAAATTGCTTTTCAGCATAATGAACTTGACAGGACTAGGTTTTCTGACGCCAAAACACGAGTTCAAAGACAGAAACCTGTTTGTCCAGACAGATAAAAGCATTCATTTTTGCACGTTTTAACATACCATTTATTTTCATTAAATTTTACAGATTTGTGCAGCAGTTTTAAATTTTGAATTGCCTGTATTTGTTTGTTATAACAGGTTGACAGTCAAAATATGAAATGATATATTTTAAAGTGTAAAATGATATGAAATGATATATCAAAGCGTATTTCCTGAAAGATTTTTTATAGCGAATCAGATTGGACTGTTACGAGAACAATAAGCGATTGACTTGGATTAGTTTGGTCAATAAGCCAGATAATTTCGCAATCAACGAGTTTATTTGTTTCAATCTCGTGCATACATCACAAAAAGTTGCTAAAAATACTTGATAAATATCGTCGAAAAGCTATAATGAAATCAGAGGTTATAACAATGGAAAGGCGATCTGTCCACGTAGATTGCTGTATGAGAAAAGGAGTGTGGCACATTTTGAAAAAGGAAAAAGTGCTTGGAAGGAAAAAGAAATTCTTTTCAATGGATGACTTTGAATTAACGTTGTTAGCGCTGCCGACCACGATTTGGTATATCTTGTTTACCTATATGCCTATGTTCGGTATTCTGATCGCCTTCAAACGAATTCGTGCCCCACGTCGCGGCACAAACTTTCTGACTCATGTCCTGACCAGTGAAAACGCCGGATTTGATAATTTCCGTTTTGTATTTGGCAGCAGAGACGCCACGCTCATGTTTCGCAACACGCTGGGCTATAACGTCGTTTTTATTATCACTGGTTTGCTTTTTTCGGTTGGTCTGGCATTGATGATCTCACAGCTGCACTCGAAAAAACTGGCGAAAGTCTGCCAGACTGCCATGTTCCTGCCACACTTTTTGTCCTGGGTTGTTGTCAGCTACTTTGTTTTTTCATTTCTTAGTGTTGATAAAGGTCTGATCAATAATTTTTTCGCGGAGTCTGGCCGCGATAGAGTTCAGTGGTATATGCAGCCGCAGTACTGGCCATACATCATTGTGTTTCTGAATCTCTGGAAAGGTACCGGTTATGGCATGGTTGTTTACCTGGCCAGTATCTCAGGTATTGACGGCGCGCTGTATGAAGCCGCGATCATTGATGGTGCCAGGAAATTTCAGCAGATCAAGTATATTACCCTGCCTATGCTTAAACCGATTATTCTGATCATGTTTATCCTGGCCGTCGGACGTATCTTCTCAACTGACTTCGGCCTTTTTTACCAGGTGCCGCGAAATTCCGGCCCGCTGGTTGATGTGACGCAGACGATTGACGTTTATGTGTTTAAAGCGCTGATGGGACAAGCGAACTATGGGTTTGCCGCCGCTGCTGGCTTGCTCCAGTCGGTTTTCGGTTTGATCACAATCTTGATCGCCAACGGAGTTGTACGCAAGGTTGACGCAGAAAACGCGCTATTCTGAGAAAGAGAGGAAAAATCATGGCCAAAAATAAGAGTAAGCAGATCCTGGCT
>SLMY01000068.1 GCA_007133255.1 Clostridiales bacterium | reverse complement strand
TGATAAATAACTGGAGGAAAAAATTAATGTCTAGAATTGATCAGATTGAAAAAAGCTTTGAGCCGCGCGGCCATGAACATGAGATTTACGCGAACTGGCAGGAAAAGGGTCACTTCACGCCGCGGCCAGATCCTGATAAGGAACCCTATACAATTGTGATCCCGCCGCCGAATATTACCGGTCAGCTGCACATGGGCCATGCTTTAGATAATACGCTGCAGGATATCCTGATCCGTTTTAAACGGATGCAGGGCTACGCGGCGCTCTGGCTGCCCGGCACAGACCACGCGTCGATCGCGACTGAAGCGAGAATTGTAGAGGCGATGCGGCAGGAAGGGATAGACAAGGAAGAGCTGGGACGCGATGGATTTCTGGAGCGTGCCTGGGCCTGGAAGGAAGAGTATGGCGGACGGATTATTGATCAGCTCAAACGGCTGGGTTCTTCCTGTGACTGGTCACGCGAACGCTTTACAATGGATGAAGGGCTGTCGGAGGCTGTTAAAGAGGTTTTTGTCCGCCTTTATGAAAAAGATCTGATCTACCGCGGTGAGCGCATTATCAACTGGTGCTCGCGCTGCCTGACGTCAATATCGGACGCGGAAGTAGAACACGAAGAGCAAGACGGCCGGTTTTATCATCTTCGCTATCCGCTGGCAGACGGCAGCGGCCATCTTGACCTGGCGACAACCCGGCCAGAAACCATGCTGGGTGATACAGCTGTGGCCGTACATCCTGATGATGAACGGTACCAGCATCTGATTGGCAAACAGGCCGTACTGCCGCTGACCGGCCGCACCATCCCGATTGTCGCCGATACATATGTTGACCGGGAATTTGGTACCGGTGTTGTGAAAATCACACCGGCGCATGATCCGAATGACTTTGAGGTAGGTTTGCGCCACAACCTGCCGACACTGAATGTGATGACCGAAGACGCGAAGATTAATGAGAACGGCGGACGCTATGCCGGACTCGACCGCTACGAAGCCAGGAAACAAATTGTCAAAGATCTGGAAGCAGAAGGCCTGCTGCTGAAAATTGAGCCGCACCAGCATAATGTGGGCTCCTGCTATCGCTGCAATACAGTGGTCGAACCGCGTTTGTCCTTCCAGTGGTTCGTACGGATGAAGCCGCTGGCTGAGCCGGCGATAGAGGCTGTCAGACAAGGTGAAACCAAATTTGTACCAGAACGGTTTGAGAAAATCTATTTCAACTGGATGGAAAATATTCGTGACTGGTGCATTTCACGCCAGTTGTGGTGGGGGCACCGGATACCCGCCTGGTACTGCGAAGCTTGCGGCGAAGCGATTGTCAGCCGCGAGAAGCCAGATACCTGCCCTCAGTGCGAAAGCAGCAGCCTGCGCCAGGACGATGATACGCTTGATACCTGGTTTTCATCGGCTCTGTGGCCCTTTTCAACCCTGGGCTGGCCGGAGGAAACAGAGGACTTGGAATATTTTTATCCAACCAGTGTACTGGTAACCGCCTACGACATTATTTTCTTCTGGGTGGCACGGATGATTTTCTCAGCGCTGGAGCAGACCGGCAAGCCGCCTTTCCATACCGTGTTTATCCACGGTATTATCCGCGACGCGCAGGGCCGGAAAATGTCAAAATCGCTGGGTAACGGGATTGACCCGCTTGAGATGATTGATGAATATGGCGCTGACGCGCTGCGCTTCACCCTGGTAAACGGGACAGCGCCCGGGCATGACCAGCGGTTCCAGCAGGACAAAATAGAGTCAGGCCGTAACTTCATAAATAAAATGTGGAACGCGCTGCGTTTTGTTGTGATGAATCTGGATGATGACACTGATTTTTCTGATATCAGCGAAAAAGACTTAGCGCTGGAAGATGCCTGGATACTATCGACACTGCAGAATCTGAAGGCAGAGGTGACAGCCAATCTTGACAAATATGAGCTGGGTATCGCGATTGGCAAGATCTACAGTTTTATCTGGGATGCCTACTGCGACTGGTTTATTGAAATGAGCAAAGCCAGGCTGCAGGAAAAAGGTTCACGCGGCCGCAAGACCGCCCAGTTCGTTCTGGTTAAGGTTTTGTCTGAAGCGATCCAGCTGCTGCATCCGTTCATGCCCTTCGTCAGTGAGGCTATCTGGCAGCATCTGCACCCGGATGCCGACAGCATTATGATATCCGATTGGCCGCAGCCTGAAACACAGTTCGCTTTCCCTGAGCAGGAAGCTGCCATGACCAATCTGATGGAGGTGATTCGCTCGATCCGCGCTGTCCGCAGTGAGCTGGGTGTGCCGCCAAGCCGGAAAGCCGGCCTGATTGTGGTCAGCGAAGATCCGGCCACCCGCCAGCGGATTGAGAACGGCAAAGTGTTTTTGCGGCGCCTGGCCGGAATTGACAGCCTGGATATTCAGGTGAAGAAAACCGGTATCCCAACCACGGCAGTCGCCGCGCTTTTCCCGGGAGGCGAGCTGTATCTGCCGCTCAGCGACCTGATTGATCTGGACCAGGAAATTGAAAGGCTGAAAAAAGAAAAGGAAAATCTGGACCAGGAATTAAAACGTGTTCAGGGCAAGCTGGCTAACGAGCAGTTCACCAGCCGGGCACCTGAGAAAGTGGTTCAGGCTGAACGCGACAAGCTGACTCAATACGCGCAGATGAACCAGAAAGCCAATGAGCGGCTGCAGCAGCTGCTGGAAGCCGCGAAGGAGCAAAAGGAGCGGGTGTTATGAGACCACAACTTGATATTCCCAGAAATCTGCCGGACCTTCAGGGTAAAATCGCGGTGATAACCGGTGCTGGAAAAGGTATCGGCCGCTGTCTGGCTTTGAGTTTCGCCAAAGCCGGAGCCCACGTGGTTATGGCGGATATCGACGCTGAAGCAGGTGCTGAAGCGATGGCTTTACTTCAGGAAAACGGCTGCGAAGCCGTATTTGTCAAAACAGATGTGAGCGATGAAAAACAAGTACGCCATCTGATTGAGACAGCGGTAAAACTGGGCCTCGGGGCAGATCAGGCTGGCCAGAAAAAACGAAAAGAAGCAGATCAGTTAAAAACGAATGAGGCTGATAAAACTGGTGAGGCTGAAGTTGATAACAGGCATCTTGATATTCTGATCAATAACGCGGCCATCGCCAATGCCGGCGCGGCGCATCTTTTCTCCGACAGCATGGAAGCGTTTGATAAAGTGCTGTCAGTTAACCTCCGCGGACCTTTCATGCTGGCGAAACTGGCTGCCCCTTTCATGAGCGGCCGCCAGGCAAGCATTGTGAATATCGCCTCTACCAGAGCTTTTATGTCGGAGGCCAGAACCGAAGCTTATGCCGCTTCAAAAGGCGGCCTGGTCGCGCTGACCCACGCGATGGCTGTTTCGCTGGCACCCCTGAAGATCAGAGTCAACAGTGTCAGTCCCGGCTGGATCGACACCATTCCCTGGCAGAAGGATTTTCCTGACCCTGTTAACTGGCCGGAACACGAGCATCTGCAGCATCCGGCCGGACGAATCGGCAAGCCAGCCGATATCGCCGCGGCCTGCCTGTGGCTTTGTTCAGAGGATGCCGGGTTTATTACAGGCGAGAACCTGATGGTTGATGGCGGCATGACAAAAAAGATGATTTATGAAGAATGACGCTGCCAGGAATCAACGTTTTTCATTGACGCTGGGTTAAAACACCTTTAGAATGTATATGATTGCTTATTAGCTGTTCTGACACCAGAAGATACCATACGGCTGACTTACCTGTCGCTGACCGGCGTCCTGAGCGCCCGGTGTCAAACTGGAAGATGTGACGCTCACGGGAAAACCTTGCTTACGGTACGATCAATAAACGAGATATAAGGAGATGAACGTATGCCATTAGTAACAACAAAGGAAATGTTTGAGAAAGCCTATAAAGGCGGTTATGCGATTGGTGCCTTCAATGTTAACAACATGGAGATTATCCAGGGTATTACAGAAGCGGCGAAGGAACTGAATTCCCCGCTGATCCTGCAGGTATCATCTGGTGCCCGCAAGTATGCCAACCATACTTATCTGACTAAGCTGGTTGAGGCCGCTTTAAAGGAAACCGATCTGCCGATCGCTTTACACCTGGACCATGGTGATACTTTTGAACTATGCAAGAGCTGTATTGACGGTGGTTTTACTTCGGTTATGATCGACGGTTCACATCATGACTACGAAGATAATGTCAAATTGACCAGCAAAGTGGTTGAGTATGCCCATGCCCGCGGTGTTGTTGTTGAAGCCGAGCTCGGTCAGCTGGCCGGTGTTGAAGATGATGTGAATGTGTCTGCTGAAGACGCGTCGTACACCAACCCTGAGCAGGTATACGATTTTGTTACCCGTACGAACTGTGACTCACTGGCGATCGCGATCGGCACAAGCCACGGCGCGTACAAATTCAAACCGGGAACCGAACCGGAGCTGCGGTTCGATATTCTCGAAGAAATTGAGAAGAAACTGCCTGGTTTCCCAATTGTTCTGCATGGTGCCAGCTCCGTTATTCCCGAATACGTTGAGATGATCAACAAATTCGGCGGAGACATGCCCGACGCCATAGGTGTTCCGGAAGACATGCTGCGTAAAGCGGCCGCCATGGCGGTCTGTAAAATTAATATCGATTCCGATCTGCGTCTGGCTATGACAGCGACAATCCGTAAGTATTTCGCCGAAAACCCGGATCACTTCGATCCTCGCCAGTACCTTGGCCCGGCCAGAAACGCGATTAAAGGGATGGTCGCGCATAAGATCGAAAACGTTCTTGGCTGCAACGGCAAAGCATAAATCGAGTCAGCCTCGATACCAAGAATGTACACTTGAATAGAAAATAATAGTGAAACCCGCTTTCTGCTGAAGGCGGGTTTTTGCTGGCGCCACAGAATATCCAATAAGTCTGCAGATAACAAAAGCTGCCTCATCGGCCACGTCAGGATAATATTGCAATATTGTACCATGCTATTATATTGGCAAATTTTATTGAGAATCGGTCTGAAAGCACAAATGAATGATTTTAATGTTAATAAAACGGACTGAATAAGCGCGTGATTTATGCGTTTTTCCGAGACAGCAAAAGAAACGTAAAAGGACCGCTCAACTGAGCGGCCCCCAACAATATACGTGATCAGCACAAGCACATCATGCCGGCTGAACAGCTTTCTTTAACTTAAATTTCCGGAATCTCTATTTCAATTTCACGGCCTATCTCAGCTGAGCGTGCGATGCCGTCCAGTATCGCCTGATTATAGAGAATCTGGCTGCTGGGCACCGGTGAAGGTCCATCGTTCAAAATAGCGTCGAGGAATGAGCGAATTTTCTTGTCGAACAATCCCGGCCCTTTGTTTTCAATAATCGGAATGACTGTTTCTACTTGTTCGCCGGCTATTTCCTGAT
>SLMY01000187.1 GCA_007133255.1 Clostridiales bacterium | reverse complement strand
CTTGTCTTTGGTGTTCTTTCCCTGATTCTGACCGCGGTTATAATCTGGCTCCTGATCAGAAATCGTGACAACGACGGTCCTTCTGATGATGATCCATATGATTATGGCGACGATGATCCTGATTACTTAGATGATGGGCCGGATAGTGGCTCGGGTGATGATCCTTCCTTGCCGTCAGATACACCGCGTATCCCACCTGTTAAACGGATCTGATATAATCATAATCAGTCCATCAGGTAGTCTTTAGCTTCAAGTTGAACAGAAAGGATCTTTAACGTTGCCGCCAGATATTGAGACAGAGCGAAAAATCAGTCAACAAGCAGAAATTGACGCGGAGCCGGAGGTGTCCAGACCCCAGACACTCCGGCTGCTACGTCTTGTTGTGAACCGTGAGGTTATTTTATACCTGATTGTTGGCGGCGTCACAACTCTGGTTAATCTGGGCGTCTTCACAGTTCTAAGTTATTTCATAGGCCATCAGCGCTGGTGGGTATCGAATATTCCGGCGATCATGATCGCGATTCTAGTTGCGTATATTCTTAATCGTCTTTTGGTTTTTCGTTCTCATGGGCCCGTCTTAAAAGAATTGTACCGATTTTTTTCTTCCAGGATCCTGATTTCACTTTTATTTGAATATGGCGCTATGTTTTTACTATACAACATCATCGGACTAACTTTGTTGATCCCCCTCATGCGCTGGGAGATATCTGTCAGCAAGGTTTTATCGCAGTTTTTTGTTGTTGTTGGTAATTATCTGGTCAGCAAATTTTATATTTTTACTGAGGTTGGAAAAAGATGAGTCTGTCATATGAGCAAGCTAGAACGTATTTAACGGACGCGCTTAGATTCGGTATTAAGCTGGGTCTGCACAGAATGAAGCGACTCATGCATCTGTTGGGCGATCCTCAGGATCAACTGACGTGTATTCATATAGCTGGCACCAATGGCAAAGGCTCTGTCAGCTGCTATCTGGCTTCAATACTGGCTGCGTCCGGCAAAAAGACAGGTTTGTACACATCACCTTATATTAACCGCCTGACTGAAAGAATTCGTGTTATAGAAGGACTGGAAGGACTAAAAGAAATTAAAATAAATGAAGCCAGTGGAGAGATTCCTGAATCTGAATTTGCCGGCCTGATGACACAGATTAAAAACGCTGTAGAACAGATGACGCGTGAAGGATTAGAACAACCCACTGAGTTTGAGATTCTGACCGCACTGGCGTTTTGTCATTTTTCGGCACAGTCTTGTGATGTGGTTGTGCTTGAAACCGGATTGGGTGGAAGACTGGATTCTACCAATATCATTCAGAAACCCATTGCCTGCCTGATAACAGCGCTTGGATTCGACCACACAGACAGACTCGGGGAAACAATGCGTGAAATCGCTGCTGAGAAAGCGGGTATTATCAAGCAGGGTGTACCCGTTTATCTGTTTGACCCAAAACAGCTGCACCTGAGCGAATCTGATTGCCATGACGCCTATGAAGTGATCAGGAAAACGTGCGAAGCTAAACAAGCACAATTGCATCTGGTTCAACAAGACCAGCTGGAACTGATTGAATATAGCTGGCACGGTCAGTCTTTTCTCGCCAAGCCCTATCAGCTGAAACTAGAAACAAACTTGCTGGGGATCCATCAGCCGCTCAACGCGCTGATGGCGGCTGTTGTCTGTCTTGACCTGAGTCTTGCTGGTCAAGACGCCGTTTCAATTGGTGTTAAAGCGGCCAGATGGCCGGCCCGAATGGAACTGTTATCAGAAGATCCGCGACTCATACTTGATGGCGCGCATAACCCCCAAAGCTGTCAGGCGCTCAGACAGACCCTGGACAAGCTATTTACTGACCAGGAGATCATACTGATCGCGGGTATGTTGAAGGATAAGCAGACAGAAGACATGCTGGCCGCGGTTATTAACGACAAAACTCGATATCATGTAAAAGCTATAGTTTGCACCAGTCCTGATAACCCAAGAGCTTTGCCGGCTAAGGCACTGGCTGAGCAGGCGAGGCAAATGACGCTTAGATTGCGTAAGACCCCTGCGTCCGGTTATAATGGGGAAGATATAGTTTATACCGCTAAGAATTCTGCTGAATGTGCCCGGCAGGCACTCAAGTTATCCGGCAGCGGACATACCGCTATTTGTGCCTTTGGTTCGTTATATCTGATGGGTGCGCTGCGTGAGTCCTTCAAGCGGTTTTTAAATCAATAACAGATGATCTGGATAAAGACTATTTGTTAGATGAGGTGATGAAAGCGTGAACTGGCAGCAAATGATCGACCAGTTTCAACAGTTAGAACAGCATCAGGTTCCATCTTTCGCTAAAACACGAGAGATGGAGCAGGCTTTGCATTTATATAATAAATCAGTAGAACATATCAGCCACGACAGTTCTGATATCGCCCTGATCGCGCTGCGTCGGCTTGCTTCTGATTACCCGCGTTTTGGCATGGCCTCGTTTCTGGCGGGCTGCCTGCTGGCTCAAGATGAAGCCTATGAAGAAGCTTTGGCATTGACAACGCAGGCTGTTGAACAAGGTCAGCTTGAAGCACAGTGGCTGGGTGAAGCAGAAAATTGTATTGAGACACTGCAGCAAGAGTTGCATTTGGCTTCTGAAGCAGAAAAAACTGAAGGCCATAAATCACACAGCGGCAAGGCGGCAATCAACACATCAGCTATTCTTGAGAAAATTAAACGAAAGAAAAAAGTCAAAATGGCCAGCGATCGTGAACGGCAGGAATTATTGCGGCAGGGTGATCAAGTTGAAGAGGAAACTTTTGTGGAAAGTCCTCGCCAGCTGTCAGATTATCTGAGGCTGGCGGCACCGGTACTGGGTGGTGTGATTCTGGTGGTTTTGCTGATCTTCGCAGGCGTTCGTCTGGTTTCCTCAGCCAGAGCTGACCGCGATACAGACGCGGATCAGCTTGAATGGCTTCTCAGCCGTCTTGAGTTAATGGCGTCAGATGATGAAGAGATTAACGCGCTGCTGGCTGAATATGGCCATTTGTTTGATCAGCCAGGCATAACTGAAACCGATGATCAGGACAGCACCGAAACGTCGCTGCCAGAAACAGAACCGACGACAGATGCTCCTGACGAAACTACTCATACAGAGCCTGATCCGGATGAGACAGATGCTCCGGACACAACAACAACACTGCAGCCAACTGAGACAGAACCGCCTGTTGATCCGCTGCCGACACCTGAACCAACGACGGATCCTGATATACTGCTGGTCGACCAGGCAGTGAATGCCTTGCAGCAAGCCAGGAATTTGCAGTCTGAAGACTTGATGTCAGCCGCAGACCAGCTTTTCATGGCCCGGACAATTCTTGAAGCAGTACCAGCGGCAGCTCAGCCTGAAAATCAAGAGCTGAATGCAGGTGAACTGCTCAGCGAAGTTAATGACCTTATGGATGAGATTGCCAGGCCAGCTGCAAATGAATTTCGGGTTGCGGGAAGAGCTTTGTTCGACAGCGAAGCATATGAAGACGCACTGGTACTTTACTTAAAAGCATTTGAACTTGATCCCGGAAATTATGGCGGTGGAACTGCTTATTATACGGGCCGCTGTTATCAAATGCTGGGTCAATACGAAGCCGCCAGACCTTATTATGAGTATGTAGTTGATACTTTCTCAGGCAGAGACATTGCCGGCTATTCAGCTAACCGCCTGAGAGAAATGGGGTATTAGCTTGTATATATAGTCTGGCTGAAGAATTTCGCGATACACGACTGATGCCAGGCAGCCCATCCTGAAAAATAATTTGCGCACCAGCAAAAATAGGACACAGCACATTCTACTTGGAGGATGAAAATGGAATATATTAGTACACGTGGTGACCAGACGCGCTATTCATCTGCGCAGGTAATTAAACAGGGAATTGCGCCAGATGGCGGATTATTCGTTCCTGAGCAGATCCCCCGGCTTGATATCAGCCAGTTTAAAGACATGGCCGGTCAGCGTTATCAGGATCGGGCGGTTCAGATATTGTCGATGTATCTGAGCGATTATTCGAAAGATGAGCTCCAGACAATGGTTGAAGCCGCTTACGATGAAGAAAAGTTCGGCGAGCATCCGGCTCCTCTGGTTCAGATCAATAAATACTGCGACCAGGAATATATGCTTGAGTTATGGCATGGGCCCACGGCCGCGTTTAAAGACATAGCGCTGCAGCTGCTGCCGCATCTGATGAAGGCCGCTGTCGAGAAAACAGGGGAACAGGCAGACATCTGTATTCTTACCGCGACATCCGGCGATACAGGCAAAGCCGCGCTTGAAGGATTCAGAGATGTTGATGGCACATCGGTGGTGGTTTTCTATCCGGCAGAGGGTGTCAGTACGGCCCAGAAACTGCAGATGATCACGCAGGAAGGCAAAAACTGCTATGTGGTGGCTGTTGAAGGCAGTTTCGACGATACACAAAATGGCGTGAAAACCATATTTGGTAATGACACATTCAAAGAAGCGCTGCGGTCGAAAGGGAAAATATTGTCGTCGGCAAACTCCATTAACTGGGGCCGCCTTGTCCCGCAGATTGTGTATTACTGTTCCGCCTATGCCGATTTAATCAAGTCAGAAAAAATAGAGCCGGGCGAAGCGATTAATCTTGTTGTTCCAACCGGCAATTTCGGAAATATACTGGCAGCCTGGTATGCTCATAAAATGGGAATGCCTGTCCATAAGCTGATTTGCGCGTCAAATCGCAATAAAGTCTTGTCTGATTTTGTCCGTAATGGACATTATGACAGGCGTCGTGATTTTTTCGCCACAAACTCACCTTCTATGGATATTTTAGTCTCAAGTAATCTGGAGCGGCTGCTTTTTGAGCTGACTGACAGGAATTCAGACAAGGTCAGCGAGTGGATGCAGGCTTTAAGTGAAACAGGCCATTATCAGATTGATCAGCAAACATTGAAGAAAATGCAAGCTGTCTTTGTTGGTGGCTTCGCTGATGAAAAAGGCACCTTGAAAACAATCAGCAATGTTTACGACCGTACTGATCATGTTATTGATACACATACAGCTGTTGGATTTAATGTGTATGGCCGATACGCCGCTCGTTCGAAAGATGCCACAAAAACTATTTTTGTCTCCACGGCCAGTCCGCTGAAGTTCAGTGACGCGGTTTGCGACGCGATCTTTGGCAATGGATACAGCAACGGCAGAAGTGATAAAGTGCTGCTGGAAGAGCTGTCTAAAGAAAGCGGTCTGGAAATTCCGGAAACACTGCGTGATCTTTCACAAAAACCAGTCCTGCACGATGAAAAAATTACTCCGGACATGATGCAGGCTTTTGTTGTATCAATCCTTCTTTCATAAAGCGGTATTCTCCCACAAAGCGACAAAGAAAACCCTGAAGCGTTCAATTGCTCCAGGGTTTTTT
>SLMY01000119.1 GCA_007133255.1 Clostridiales bacterium | reverse complement strand
TTAGAAAGTCTTATTTAATTCTGAGAAATTTGAGTTGAAGGGCCTGACTTCTTATGCTCTCTTAGTTTCTCAATAATTTTAGCGTAATGATCACAGAATAATGTCTCTGAAGTTGGTCTGATACACAGCCGCTCAGCCAGCTTTTCGCTGCCGCCATGTGTCACCCAGGCCACTTCCGGAGCGAACCCCTCAACATGATCTTTTTCTTTTTGCAGCAGACCTTCCGGTATAAACATCGGCATGGCCACATTTTCATGACCTGTATCCTTGAAACGCTGATCCAGATTTTTCTGGATATTTTCCCAGATAGCGAATCCATATGGCCTTAGGATCATGCATCCTTTAACCGCGGAATAATCAATCAGCTCCGCTTTAAGCACCACGTCTGTATACCACTGGGTAAAATCTGTATCCATCGCTGTTATTTCAGCTACCAGTTTATCTTTTTGTTTAGCCATTTTCTTCTCCTCTGAGCTGCTGATCAGGATTTCAGCTTAGCGCCGCATATAACCGCTGTTTCCTGAGCGATCGCCAGTTCTTCATTTGTTGGTACAACCAGTACTTTTACTCTTGACTCATCTGTAGACACAATCGCCTCTCGTGATTTCACAGCGGCGTTGCGATAGGGGTCGATCTGGATGCCCATGTATCCCAGACCTTCACAGCTGCCAAGCCGGATATCCGAATTGTTCTCGCCCACACCGGCAGTGAAGACAACCGCGTCTACCCCGCCCATCGCCGCGGCATATGAGCCGATAAACTGGCGGCAATGGTATTTAAACATATCAAGCGCCAGTGACGCGCGTTTATGGCCTTCACCTGCCGCCACATACAGATCACGAAAATCACTGCTGACACCTGAAATGCCCGATACACCCGATTTGCGGTTCATCATCTCGTCTACTTCATGTGTACTCATACTCTCTTTATCCATCAAAAAGGTTACGATCGCCGGGTCAATGTCACCGCAGCGGGTACCCATGCACAGGCCGGCAAGCGGTGTCAGGCCCATTGAAGTATCAACACATTTTCCATCTTTAACAGCGGCTACAGACGCGCCGTTACCCAGATGGCAGGTGATAATCTTCAGTGTTTCAAAAGGCTGGCCTAATATATCAGCTGCTCTTTTAGCCACATAACTATGTGATGTGCCGTGAAAGCCATATTTCCTGATACCGAGACGCTCATACAGATCGTAAGGCAACGCGTACATATAAGCTTTTGACGGCATCGTCTGATGAAAAGCGGTATCAAAAACAGCTACCTGCGGAACACCGGGCATCGATTCTTCACATGATTCAATGCCCGTCATATTAGAAGGATTATGTAAAGGGGCCAGGTCAAAATTCGAGCGAATGGCGCGCTTCACCTCGGGTGTGATTAATACAGAGGAAGCAAAGCTTTCACCCCCGTGCACAACACGGTGTCCGACAGCGTCAATCTGACTCATGTCACTGATCACGCCATGCTCTTCTGAAGTCAGAACCGACAAAACCGCGGCAATAGCCTTCTTATGATCCGGCATTTCACTGGAGATATAAACAGGATCATCCCCGTTACGCACATGTACAATCTGAGCGTCTTTCTGCCCAATCCGCTCAGCTAGTCCTTTGGCGAGAATATCACTGCTGATCGCATTGAGCAGCTGATATTTCAGTGATGAGCTGCCTGCGTTAATAACCAGTACATTCATTTCGTTAACTCCTTCATCGTTAAATCAGCCGGGACTTACCCGGCTGGCAAACAGACACATCTGTCAGGTTATTCTATTGAGCCTGCACAGCGGTAATAGCCGCGACACCAACAATATCATCTGCCGAACACCCTCGCGAAAGATCATTGACCGGGCGGGCAATACCTTGTGTGATAGGGCCATAGGCTTCTGCCTTTGCCAGTCGCTGAACCAGCTTGTAACCAATATTGCCCGCGTTAAGATCAGGGAAAATAAGCACATTCGCTTCACCGGCGATTTCACTGGCAGGTGCTTTACTCTTGCCAATAGCCGGTACAATAGCCGCGTCAAGCTGCAGTTCACCATCAAGCTTCAGGCCGGGCGCTTTTTCTTTGGCCAGACGTGTCGCTTCTGTCATTTTATCAACCAGCGGGTTCTTCGCGCTGCCATGAGTGGAGTAAGACAGCATCGCGACTTTCGCTTCTTTATCTGTCAATCTGGCAAATGAATCAGCCGATGACAAAGCGATATCTGAAAGCTGATCAGCATTTGGATGTTCCATCAAACCGCAATCCGCGAAAAGAAAAGTGCCTTCAGCACCGTATTCACAATCAGGCACAATCATCATAAAGAAAGATGAAACCAGTTTAACGCCGGGAGCGGTTTTCAATATTTGCAAAGCCGGTCTTAATGTATCGGACGTACTGTTAACAGCGCCCGCGACCATGCCCTGGGCAAAGTCATATTTCACCAGCATAACCGCGAAATACAAAGGATTCAGCATAACTTCGCGTGCTTTCTCAACAGTCATCCCTTTTTTCCTGCGCATCTGCGCGAAATCCGCGGCAAAAGTCTCATAATACTCACTATCAGCAGGTTCGATGCATTGGGCAGCGGATATATTCCACTGCGGCGCGGCTTTCTGGATTTTTTCTTTACTGCCGATCAGAATGATATCAGCTATACCCTGCTCCATAATTTTCGCGGCTGCTTCAACCATACGAGGATCTTCAGATTCTGGCAGAACGATCTTTTTTTTGTTTAGCTTCGCTTTCTCAAATATCACATCAATAAATCCCATGGTCAACCTTCTTTCCACTGTTAAATAACGCCCATTAGTATAAACAATAAACGAAAAATATTCAACTAAACTTTTTGAATTTATTAAGTATATCCAGCCGTCAAGCTGTGACGCGGCCGGCTTCAGAATAATGTCGTTATTTTTGTCAAAAGCGACCGGCTGTTTGCCTGGCTGACCGGCGATTCATCGCTTTGCGCCGAATCGGACGGGACATATAGACACCCAGCAAAAACACACCCAGCATGATCAGTAAATCACCTGCGCTCAGCATATAGCGAAAAGCCGGCATGATATCCGCCAGAAACCACAAAGGTTCACCGCCCTGCATCAGAAAATAGTGAGGCGCCTCATTGATTTTGTCCGCTGCCTGCTCACCATATCTTAAAACCAGACGACCAACCGGCATTCTGCCCGCGTTCAGCATGATAACCATCCCATTCATGACGCCGCCCGCTAATATGAACCATACACCCGGTTTTCTGCGGTTGGCGTATAGAAAAACAGTCGCGGCACTCAATTGAACCGCGGCCAGAACAGTTCGCCAGAATACTTCCTGTCCGGACGATACGAGATAATCAGAAAAGAAGCTTAAAGAAAGCAGGAAGCCACAAATAAAGGCCACAGCGATCATGGGCCAGAGTCGGAAACGTTTATAGAAAATACTGCGAAAGCGCCCCCCCGCGATCAGGCCGACAATGATACCTGCCAGCGCGGCAATCGGAATCATAGCCTCATTTCCTCCTCAGACCAGCATATCATGCAGGCTTCTGCTTTTATCTTTCGCCTGGCGTTTTAAAAGGCCGGCGATTAAAGCGTCAACCACAAGCGGCGCAAACTGTGTACCTGAATATCTTTGCAGTTCAATCACCGCGTCCTCAAGTGTCATCGCGTCACGATAAGACCGGTCCGAGGTCATCGCATCGAAGGAGTCAGCGACAGCCAGTATCTGTGATTCAAGCAATTTTGAGTCTTCATGAGCGGAGGCCGGATAGCCGCCGCCATCATAGTGAACATGGTGAGCATGGATAATGTGCACTTCTTTTTTCAGGTACTGAATGCCCTGCAGCATCTGCGCGCCGATTTCCGGATGTTTTTTAATTTCGTCATATTCCTCGTCAGTCAATTTCCCCGGTTTGTTTAATATTGATTCACTGATTCCAATTTTCCCGATATCGTGAAGCAATGAAGCATATTTAAGAACTTTTGTCCTGTCTGGTGATAAGCCCATTTCCTGGGCAATGATCTCACAGTACTTCTCAACCCGCCTTGCATGACCAATCGTATATCGATCTTTTGCTTCCAGAGCAGCTGAAAAAGCTTTGATTGTATCGATATATCCTTTCTGGACTGACATGAAGCCAACATAGGCATACCTGAACAGCATAAAGGGGGCAAAGAAAAGCAGGACAGCCAAAAAACCAAAAGCATGATAAACAGCTGTCAGAAAAACGCCCAGCGTCCCAATACAGATCATGCTTAGAACAGACCAGCGGAAGATTTTAAACCATTCACCAACCGGATTATGATCGTGTGTATCTGATAAGGCGAAATAAATGACGATCATCAGTGTGTTGACGATAACATACGTCACAAGTCCGGCCAATATCGCCGGCAGATCTCTGACCAGATGCAAGAATGTGTCTTCAATTCCCGTGATGCCAGCCTGGATCAGAAAAGTCCCGCCCAGAGCCTGAAACACAAAACCGCCAGCTAATATTGAAAGAATATAGTTTGAAGCGTTAAACAAGCTCTTGTGCAAAGGGGTGTTGAGAAGATGCTCCCTGCGACCCCGGCCAAAATCCATCACCGAGAAAAAAGCAGTGCAGAACGAAACCCAGGCTGCAGGAGCGAGACCAAATAAAAGCAGCGCGCTGATATCAATGGCAAAGGCAATCGACAAAGCTTTATCATCATCAATAGCCAGACTTTGAGACTCAGCGATCACGCCCAGCAGTCCCAAATAAAAAACAGCGCCGATAATGGAGCGCATCAGCTGCAGTTCCTGCATAGTCAGATGAGCCAGCAACCCCATTCCGGCAGCAATACAAAGAAAAATATAGATGTAGGCGGCTCTCTTCATTTATACTCCTAATGCATCGCATTGCCAGTCGCGAAACTGCTTGCTGTTAATCAAAATAGTTCAGCTGCCGGTGTGATCTGCTTCACAACAGGCCATTATCCGGGGATACCATTCTGGCTATGCCCGGATCATACATGCGAATTTGTTATTTCTAGTCATTTATAACCACTCGTTCAGTTCTTTATATTGAAATAGCAGACCAGCTGAGTTAATGAATAATTAGCAAGGCAACATGCCTCACATTACTTAAATTAGAAAAATCAGATAACTCTCCAATGTGCGCCTGTGGCAAGAATCATCGCCAACAATGTAGCTAAAACACCTATCACTCTTCTGAATTTCATTTGAACAACCTCCCGTTTAAATCTCTATCTCTTCGCTATACAGATAGGTTGTTCCGCTTCGCTTTGCTGGTCTGCCATTTCAGCTAAATTTAAATAAGGCTGTCACACCCTATGTCCGGCAGGTGGTCATGTCTGTTAAAACGATGAACCTGCCTGCTCCGAATGTTTTCTTGGCCGGCTGATCGGCCTGTTCATGGCTGATAAGACAGC
>SLMY01000044.1 GCA_007133255.1 Clostridiales bacterium | reverse complement strand
TGACGGTCACTTGCGTAGTATACGCCTATCATATACACTACTATTAATATCGGGCAACCAAACCCATGCTTTGCACAAATTCAACAGCTAGCATGACATTGCAGCAGAAAAAGCGTCTGATTTGGCATTTGAGCTGTGTTTTGCGCACTTAGTCAGGTAAAGGCGTGACATCATACATGAGAAGAACGAGCCGTTGTCAGGTATATGATCAGTCCGGTTGATTTAGGATCACAGATGCTGTCAGTCAGGCAAAAAGGCGGGCTTCGTCAATGGAAACAACACGTATTGATAAATCAAGACAAGTTCTGGCCTCTGACTATCTCCAGCTGCCAGGTCTGGTCATGCTGGGACATAATAAAGCAAGCCGTGCTTCGGAGCCTCTGAAGATGCATCAGCATCCGGGTCTGATTGAATGTGTCGCGGTTATGCGAGGGCATGAGTGCTACGCAGTAGAGAAAAAGCAATACAATCTTTCGGGTGGTGACGTTTTCATCACGCCAGCCGGATTGTCACATGGTAACGGGGGCGATATACAAGGCGTCTGCGAAATTTTCTGGTTTCAGATCAATCCGCTGGCTGAAGACCTGCTTGGATTGTCGGAAGATCGCACGCGCGCCTATAGAGAAAAGCTGGATGTTCAACAGCCTGGTATGCTCCATGCTGATCAGGAAGGAATGGAGCTGCTGAAAAGATGCTTTCAGAATTTCATTACCCGCGAGATTTCCGCGCGGCAGTATGCCCAGTCGCTTTTTATCAGCTTTCTGACACGTCTGCTGTTTCTGCAGCAAAAACGCCTGTCTGCCGATGAGCAGATTAATCAGGTGCTGTCTTTGATTGAGCAGTCGCTTCAAACAAGTGTTTCACTTGATACGATCAGCGCCCAGTGCGGGATGTCCCTGTCAGGACTCAAACACAAGTTTCGTGATTATACTGGTAAAACGCCTCGTGATTATATAAATCAGCAGAAAATCAAACTGGCCTGTGAAAACCTGCGTGCAGGTGTCAGCGTAACGGATACAGCCATGTCGCTTGGGTTCAGTTCCAGCTCTTATTTTGCAGCTGTTTTTCGAAAGTATATGAACTGCACACCAACGCAGTACGCCTCCCGGCAAAAGCCAGACAGCAAAACCAGGAAATGGTTATAAAAGTTACACGCGTCAGCTTAATGTATCAGTTTAAGGCAGGCGGATTCTCAGAACAGCCTGCCTATTTGTGCATGATCAGCCGATAGTAAAAAACATTGCGAAACTGCACATGAAACACGACACATTTTCATACACAAATATTTTGACAATCAAATGATATTTTTGATATGATGAATTAGATTAACGATAAATAATCTTGACAGCTTATATTTACCTGTCCCTTGCAAGACCTGTTAATCACACATCAATTCAATTTACTGAATGGCCAGGTTCGCTTACGATTCGTGCTGGCCAGGGAAAGGAATGGTGAACAATGCTGGAAATGAAGACTCACAGAGCTGGGAAAATATTCCTTGCTGTTCTGGTCTTATCAATTATCGCCATGATGGTTGTAGTTGGCCTGGGTTACATGGAAACACCTGAAGGAGCCGATCCGATTCTCTTATTTGGCTGGATGACCATGCCGCTCGTCGCGGGTGTAGCGTTTGTTTTGGTCTGGCTGATAGCATATCTGATCTATTTTTTCAAGTATTGGCCATACAGATAGGAGGACATCATGGTTTTTGATTTTATTGCTCTGGGCGTCTTTAGCCTGATCATTATTGTTATGGCAGCATATGGTTACAAGCTGTCAGCAAAAACTGCTGAAGACTACATGATGGCAGGCCGTACAATCGGTGTTGTTGTCATGTTTTTCTTCGTTCTGTTCGCGATTAGCTCTAGCTGGACATTCTACGGGTTCCCGGGTGTTTTATACCTTCATGGCCCTGGCTATGTCTTTTTTATCTGGGGCTCTGTTGCCGGTTTTGCCGGGCTTTACATGTTCCTTGGACCAAGGCTCTGGGCTCTGGCAAAAATTAACCGGTTTCTTTCACCCATCGAAGTGCTGGCTGAACGCTATGAAAGCAAAGCGCTGCGTGTGCTTTTATCAATAACGATGCTGGCTTTCATTATACCGTATGTGGGTATTCAGCCGCTTGGCGTTGGCCGCGGGTTTGAAGCCCTCACCGGTCTGCCGCTCTGGGTAGGCGCTGTCTATACATCGGTTCTGCTGATCATCCTGGTTATTCTTGGCGGCATGCGAATCGTTGCCTGGGTGAATATTTTTCTGGGAATGGTGTATGTTACAGCGCTTTTAGGCTCACTGTTCTGGGTTGTATCCATTGTATTTCCCGATGCCGGACTGGTACAGGCAGCTACCACGCTGGTTGAGATTGACCCTGCCAAGCTAAGCGCGCCCGGACCGCTGGGTGAATATACATCAACGCTGATGATCGGCACCTTTGTTGTCGGACTAATGGCTTTCTGCTGGCCGCATGTTGTCATCGGTGTCATGACCGCTCGCGATAAGAAGCTGTTTCGCTGGTTTCCGCTTCTGATATTTGTTTTCGGCGGCCTGTTTTTCTATATCATTCCCTTCATCTGGGGTTCGCTTGTCGCACCGGCGGCTCTGCCGGGTGTAACCAGCGTTGCTGAGGCAGACAGTATTGTTCAGACGGTTATTCAAACCTACCTGCCGCGCTGGTTCGCGGTGCTGGTTCTCATGGGTGTTATCGCAGCCGCTGTTTCAACGGCCGCTGTGCAGCTGATGACATCCAGCATTATTGTTGCCCGCGACTTGGTTCAGGGTGTGATTAAACCAGACGCGAATGACAAACAAATTACCGCGATTGCCCGCTGGTCGGTTGTCGGAATTGTTATTTTCAGCTTAAGCGTTACAGTAGCGGTACAGATCGGTGCTGGTGAAGAAGCGATGGCGCTTTATCTGACGAATGTGTCAGTACCTGGTTTCGCGCAGTGGGCACCGGCACTGGTAGGTGGACTGCTCTGGAAACGGGGCACAAAGCAAGGTGCTCTGGCCGGTACGCTGGTTGGCGTTACCTATCTTCTGCTCGGCATGCTGATTAAAGGCGCTGATGGCAGTAATATCCTGTTTTTTGACCTGCACCCTGTCGTGCCAACACTGCCGCTGAACCTGATCGTTTATATTGTTGTCAGTCATCTGACACCCCGTCCCAGTGAGCAGATTGAAGATGTTTTCTTCAATGAAGTCGATGACTACCTGCGCAGTGAACGAACCGTATAACCTGACTGACAGCTGGATTTGACTGGAGGTTACCTATGAAAAACAAAGATGCCTGGAGGCTGATACTGAATCCTGAAGGCTTGCCCATTGATGTTCTGGCCTACCCTTCTGCCCTCGCGGAAGGAAGAATCGCCGGAAAATATATGCTTTCGCAGGAGACCTTGCCGAATACGGTTGTGATTCAGGGATTTCGCAAGAAAGGGCTTGTCCTGGGCGCAGAATCAGAAGTAGACCGGCAAGCGGCACAGGATCTGGATATGGATCTGGTGAAAATGCCGCGAGCCGGCAGAGGCGGACCAAAGCCGGTTGGCACACTTGACTATTCAGAGCTTTTGAAAAACGCGTCCCGAAAATTCAAAGAATATAAAAGTGACAGGGAAGACCCGGCTGTTCTGCTTTATACATCCGGTACAACCGGCAAGCCTAAAGGTGTTACCCTGACCCACAAGAACTTTATCGCTCAGGTGAGCATGGTTGATGAGATCATGCCAATGTACCAGGAAGACAGGATTGTCATTGTACTGCCGCTGTATCATGTCTATGCCCTGGCGAACGGCCTGGTCTGCGGCCTGAGCAATGGCTGCTCGTTGTCACTGATACCACAGTACAGCCCCATGAAACTTTTCAGCAATGTCGGTGATGTTAATGCGACGGTCCTGATCGCGGTTCCCAGCATGTATATGCATATACTGCAGCTGGCCAGAGGTAAAAACAGAGAGATTCCCAAAAGCCTTAGACTTTGTGTTTCGGGCGGCGCGCCGCTGCCCAGGTCAGTTATCAATGAGTTTATGAAGGTTTTCCAGACTCAGATCGCTGAAGGCTATGGACTCACAGAAACCACTTCAGCTGTCAGCCTGAATAAAACCGGAAGCTTGTACAAAGCAGGTTCAATTGGCCCGGCCTCACCAAGTGTCAGTATGAAAGTGATTGATGATGAGGGCAATGAGCTGCCGGATAACCAGGAAGGTGAAATCGTTATAAAAGGTGACATGGTCACAAGAGGCTACTGGCAAAACGAGGAAGCTACCGCGGAGGTACTCAAGGATGGCTGGTTGAGAACCGGTGATCTTGGTTATCGCGATGAAGACGGCTGCTTTTTTATTACTGACCGGAAAAAAGATCTGATTATCCGCAGCGGGTTTAATATTTCTCCCCGTGAAGTTGAAGAAGTGATCATGATGCATCCAATGGTTGAAGAGGCCGCTGTTGTCGCGGTGCCAGATAAGCGCGAAAGAGAAACAGTCAAAGCGTTTGTTGTGCTAAAAGAAGGTGCGGAGCTGTCATCCAAAGATTTAATTGCCTTCTGCTCGGAAAATCTTGCGGACTATAAAATCCCGCGCATTGTAGAATTTGTTGAAATGCTGCCAAAAAGCGCGACAGGAAAAGTGCTGCGCAGGGAACTGCGAGATACCAATGGCAAAGATGACCGCCTGATTGAAAAGGAGGATGCCCGTGCGTGACGTACAGAATATTCCTGAATTACTAAATATTATTGTTAAGAAATATAAACGCAAAGACGCGCTTCATTATGAAGGCAAAACGATCAGCTATCGTGAACTGGATGAGAACGCTAACAAGGTCGCGAACGCATTGACGGACCTGGGCATCCAGCCGCATGATCGTGTAGCGCTGATGATGCCGAACACGCCAGACTTTGTCTATTCCTTTCTTGGCATCCAGAAACTGGGCGGTGTCGCTGTTCCGTTTAATACCATGTATAAAGGGCGCGAGATTACCCATATTCTCAACGACAGCGGCGCTAAAGCGATTATCTGCCTGACGAATTTCGCCAACCTGATTAATGAGATTCGTGAAGATGTGCCCAGTCTGGAGCATGTGATTCTCACCGGACAGCGTACGGTAATTCCAGTCACCCCTGAGTCAACGGTGAATGTACAATTTGTGACCGATAAAGAGCAGTTCGAATCACCTGAATCAGCTTTTCGTGAAGTAGGTGAGATGATTGTTGATACACTGAAATCATTTGGCGTGGATGCCTGGTACAAGCATCGCGGCGGTGTCAGAGTCGGCGGCAAGAAAATCGCCACGGTTCTGGTTTCAGAGCTGGAAAACCTGATCATGGTTAATGTTCTGATCTTTATTGGGCCGGTTAATACAGATGAGTTATTTAAAGTTGTCTGGGCACCGCCAGAGGTTAAAGACAAACTGGTAGA
>SLMY01000118.1 GCA_007133255.1 Clostridiales bacterium | reverse complement strand
CGATAAAACCGCCAATTGAACAGCCGCTCTGATCCATTAAACCGCTGGGTTTGCCAAAATAATTGTTCTCTGACTCCTGCGCGATCACAGCTCGCTCAACAGGGGAGACTTGATTTCCATTGTGCAGACAGTCAAGAACGGTCGCGACTAATATCTCAAAAGCGGCAGAAGAGCTCAAACCGGAACCTTTGGGAACCAGGCTGGTTGTATAAATATCCATACCGCCAATTTTGTAACCGCGCTGATTGAAACCTGCCGCTATACCGCGAATCAAAGAAGCTGAGTGTTCAACTTCATCCTTTACCGGATTCAGATGACGCAGATCAATGATATCAATGTCAGAAAAACCTTCGGATTTCAGGCGAATAATGCCATCATCATTGGGTGCTGCCAGCGCGATGATATCAAGATCAACCGCCGCGCAAAGTACACGGCCTTGCTGGTGATCTGTATGGTTGCCGCCTACTTCAGTGCGGCCAGGTGTACTGAACAGGCGAACCTGCTGCCTTGCCGGGAATTGCTCGGCAAAAAGCTCCGCTAATCTAAGCCAGCGCTTTTTCTGTTTCTTGAGCTGCGTTTCATCCTGTCCGTAAAGGTCGGTTAAAACAGTGTGTGCTTTGTCACTCTCAAGATATCGAGCCAAATCAGAACGATGTATCATGGGTTAACCTCCTGGGAATCAATCAAAATGGTGCTTTAACAAGTCTATCATATGATCCAGCCGTTCGGACAGGCTAATTTCAGATATACCGGCGATTTCAAGGCGGCACGTATTGAAGGGAATCAGGATCTTCACCGCTTCGCATGACCCAATCGCCAGTGCCATATTCTCATTCAGCTCACCCAGCATTGAACCGGCTGCCAGAATACCAACAGCACCCACTACTACATCAGCATGGCGGCAGTTCCAGATAATCGCTGACTCACCTGTGGCGCCGGCATCCGCGCCAGCCCGTATCATGGTCGCGGTCGCGACCGCGTTCGTACCTGCGGCAATCAGCTCATATTTTTGAAAAGGCTCTTTTCTGATCCTTTCAATGATCGTTTTGCCAAGACCCCCGCCCTGTCCGTCAATAACAACTAGTCGCTTCAAAATTCAGCCTCCTTGATTTCATATCATTTTGCCATTATAATATCATAATGTCGTACAGAAAATACCTGTAGACATCCATCTCTTATTAAAAATGATTTCGTATCTTATTTAATACATACAAAGGAGCACCTTATCTTATGGCTTTAAAAGAAGGCAGATGCCCCAACTGCGGGTCCATTCTGAATCTAGATTCTCATGCTGAAAAAGGCCACTGCCTTTTCTGTGATGCTGTCTTTGCGAATAAAACCGCATTTGAGATAGCGCAAGACCCCTCGGGTTATGAATTTCCCAATGAACCCCAGCCGAAATATGAAGGTCCAAGTCTGCAGCCGGGCCATGGAAGCACTGCTTCACGTGCCGGCGGTCAGAAAAAGAAAAAAGCAGCACCTGTTGATACTGCTGGCCAGAGTTCAGCTCAGGAAGCTAAAAGAAAGCCGCGAAAAGCACCCCCTAAAGCCTATGTGCACAGAGATCCGATTAAACTTCCGGATACAAAACTGCCCCCGGCCTTTCGCAGAAAGCTGATTATCGCTTTCATCGCGGTTGTTCTCCTGATTGCCGGCATCAGCACACCTCTCATTATCACCCGGGATAATGTACGGGCCGAACTGCTGGCATCACTGCCCGACTACACCCCCTTTGATGTTGACCCCGACACAGCCGCGGTTATCCGCCAGCTGGACAACTCATATTTAATAGTTGTATCGCCGGAAGCGATCAATGAAGCGGACATGATCAGCTTGTTCAAGGGTTTTGCTGAAGAAAGAGCGGAAATACGTGGTTTTGACCAGGACGATTTCAGGCGTGTCTATCGCGCCGTTACGGTCAAAGTAATAACACCGGACGGCGGCTATCTTCTGGCCAGACCAAACAGTCCCGAAACACTGGAGAGCGGTACAGATATAGTTCCGATCCGCTGATCACTATCTATTAATCTCAATCACTTATTTTGGTTTATCAGAAAGCTGACGTATCACACGTCAGCTTTTTTCAAGATGTTTTTCAGCAGCAGCAGCCCGTTCAATCCCGCGGTTTTCGCTTTAATTATGGAATGTGTACAGATGAACGGGTGATCTGTATATAACCTGCATGACTGGCTAGATCTAAGTGTAAAACGTGAGGCATTTGTTTTTATGACGTTCACATTTGTGTTTAAAAATAGACAAACTCTTTTGCTAAATTAGATTCATAGCAAGACAGGAATTGCTAACCTCCTTCTTTCATACTTTTCTCCTCCAAGTTAAAGCAGTTCTGGGAGTGGTGCCCCGGAACTGCTTTTTGTTAGCCTTTTTATTCATTGGACAATATGAAGCAGATATCAAAATGCCTGATTATCAAGAAATCTCGAGGTTGCGGTAAGCACTCCCGCTGTCGGTATGTAACGGCAGTTTTTGCCGCTGCGCAAATCAAGTAATATAAGATAAAAGCCGATTCATCTTCAAGACTCAAGCCGCGCGTTTTCTTGGCTATTTCATAAAATATCTTTAAAAATCGTAATAAAAGATTATGGCGGATTTTGTTTTCCGTGATATGATAAGAGGGTACAACTGAATAGCTTGTTCGGCAAGGCGTCCTTTTCCATACGTGATGCCTTATCTGGGGAAACAGGTTAAATGCCTGTGCGGTCCCGCCACTGTAACGTTGACCAGGCAACATTGCCTGTCAAACGAAGCCAGATTACCAGCGCTGAAGCAAGTCCTTTTCTTCGCGCGTGACGAGGAGAAGCTTTATGCTTCTTTTTCTGCCTGCGAAGAAGCTTTTTTATTGTCTGATCGGAGGATGATTAAATGAAAGACAAAAAAATGAGTGAAAATGGCAGAAATCAGAACAGAAGCGAATACCCGGCTCTACAGCCTGGCAAATCCGGCATCTATAAGCGAAAAGGCTTGAAACTAGGCAGCGCGCTGCTGACGCTTGTCATGATGCTGACTTTGCTGAGCGGGACCCTGTTCGCGGCGGTGTGGGGCCAGTCTGGTCTCAATTCCACGAACAACGTGGTTGTTTCGTATGAAACACCGGTTTCAGCGCAGGAGGCTTCTCTGGCTTATAGAATCCGGGTCAGAGATGAGGGTTCATATGACGCGATCAGCAATATAGTTCTGGCCGATGGCTATGCCTATGTGGCAACAGGGCGTTCACTGCTGAAAATCAGCGCTGCGGGCGAAATCGCCGCGCAAGCGCAGCTGACAGCGTCTGTGCATCAAGGAACACCTTCTATCGTATATGCTGACGACCACATTTACACATTTGTCGAGGCTGACGGCCAGGGTTTTGTTGAAGCCGTTAACGCGGCGAATATGACGACTGCCTGGACCAGCACAGCCATAGCCGACTATCAGGCGTTATCCGCGATGACGATCAGCGATGGTATGCTGTATATCCCGGTCAGTCATTATGATTATGAGAACTGGCGCGTGCAGGCTCCGGGCGCGATTCTGGCGCTGGATACCCGGTCTTCTGATGATGAACCTCAGCTGAAGGTGCTTTTCGAAGATACAGAGATGTCGTTTTCAGGCAACAAAGTAGCCCTGACTGAACAATATGTATATATTGGTTCTCAGGAAGGGGACCTGCTCGCGATTAATCGTGAGGATGGCACGCCTGAAGCGAAGGCAGTGACAGGGCAGAGTATTAAATCAGCTATCACCATCGCGGGTCAATTTCTTTATTTTGGCACCGAATCCGGCGTTGGGCAAATAGAGATTGACGAGAACGGGCTCTTTATCACCGAGAGCCTGCAGCTTCTTGATCTTGGCATCCAGTCAACCACCACCCCTGTTGTCTACCAGGATAGACTCTATGCCGGAACCGGCCATTTTGGCGGTGGTAAAGGCATGCATGTCATTGACACGAAGTCGATGGAAGTCCTGTTCACGGCTGAAACTGCCGGCTACGACAGCTGGGCCGATGTGGATATTGAATCGGCCGGTATTCAGTCAAGCCCGGTTTTGACAACGGCATATGATGACGGGGTCTATCTTTATTACACCATCAACGCGGTGCCCGGCAGCCTTATGACGCTAAAATATGAGTCAGGCAGCCTGGATGCTGAAGCGGCAGAGATTTTTGTGCCGGATGAAGAAGATCAGAATTACACGATGGCGGATATAGTCGCTGGTGAGCAGGGTGTGCTTTACTTCACAAATGATTCTGGTTACCTTTTCGCTGTCGGCAAATCTGAAGCGGCTGAGGAAACTGAAGAAACCGAAGAAGCTGATGAAACCGAACAGGAAGCCATTCCGCCTACAGGCAGACTCGCCGGGACGCGTTTGGTAATTATGAGCATGCTCACAATCCTCAGTCTGTCGCTGGCAGCTGGCCTGGTTTTGTCAGGCAGAAAAGATAAACATAATGAACAGATAAAAAAATAAGGAACTGTTAACGAAAAGCAGAAGTCCCGGCAGTCAGCCAAAAGGCTGCCGGGCCTTGCTGACAGAAGAAAGGCAGGCACAGACTGCATGATTAACAGAAACAAAAAGCTAAGGACGTTATGGATCACAATCCTGATTTGCTTTGCTGTTTTAGCAGGTGGCTGCGGTGTCGCAGGAACACAGTCTGGTTCCGGCTCTCAACTCACATCAACTGAAGCGTTTTCCACAAGTGAACAGACTGAAACGAATGAAGCGTTACAGGAAGACGAAGAAGTGAATGCTTCTTCGTCTGATCTGTTGTCGGAGACATCTGAAGAGGCAAACGCGCTAAAGAGACCAGCGGATGAGACATCAGCTATAGAAACGACAGGTGCTGAAACAGAAAAATCAGCGGATGAAACCGTTCCGAGTGAGACAACAAGCGAAACTAGAACTGAACCGGAGGCGACCACCGCTAAAACTGAAACGGAAGCGACCACCGCTAAAACTGAACCTGAACAAACGACAGGCACAACAGCTGACAGCGCTCCAGAAGAGCCAGTCGCCGTTTTACATATTGAGGCCAGATCTGCCGCGGCCGCCGGACTGGCAGGTGTACCGGAAGACGGTATCATATTGCCTGAAACAGTTATGATGATCGAAGCGGATGAAACGGTCGCTGATCTTTTGATTCGAGCCGGCCGTGAATATAAGATCGCGGTCGCGTATCAGGGCAGCGGAAGTTCAACGTTTATAACCGGTATAGCGGGCATAACGGCTGTAAACAGGGAAAGCGGCTGGATATACAGTGTGAATGGCGAATATGTGATGCGCGGTGCCGGTGCGGTCCGTTTGTCGCCGGGCGATGAAGTTGTCTGGCGTTATACAATGGATTCGGGAAATGACCTGCCATGAGTAAACCCGCAAGACATATTTTTCATATCTATCACCCGGCTGTTGTTTTCAGCTATATCATCGCCGCGCTG
>SLMY01000231.1 GCA_007133255.1 Clostridiales bacterium | reverse complement strand
CTTGTGCTGGCATTTTTCTGCAAATCATACAAGAAATCGCCAGCCACCACATTCGCAAGATTAACCCGCATCATCTGGAAGCTTACGAAATTCGTGATTTTGTTTTGCAAAACATTGATCGTGCTGTTCAGCTTCAGGACATGGCTGATCATATATATCGATCGAAAGCTTATACGATTAGCTGCTTTAAAAAAGTATTCCGTATGACACCGTATGCGTTTTTGCTTGAAATACGACTCAATGCCGCCTGTCAGCTGCTTGAGGAAACAAACTTACCCGTAAAAGCAATAGCTGATCATTTTCTGTTTGCTGATCAACACTATTTTTCAACTCTTTTTAGACAGAAAGTTGGAGTTTCACCCAGCGTGTATCGAAGGAAGCATTATCAGACAGCTTATGAGTCAACAGCCGGCCATGTTTAGGCAGATGAATCAGATCTCAAAGTAAATCAATTATAAAAATATAAACAAACCGAAACCTCAGTCAACTGATTAACTGAGGTTTCGATTTGTTTTTTAAATTAGCTGATAATTTTTTCTAATCTGTCTTGTTGTTAATGAAGTACTCATGTATATCTTATTCCAAAGCTGCCAAAGCCAAAATGAAAACCCCGTTAATACTGAGTGTCAAAAGGCCAGGGTTTTCCGCCGGCCAAAGCGCCGCCGTCAACATTGATCAGAGCGCCGGTGATATAGTCAGATGAGTTTGACGCCAGGAGAATAGTCAGGCTGACAAGCTCTTCAGGAAGCCCCGGGCGTTCCGCGGCGATCCGCTCGCGCAGATAGGCGGCCCGTTCCTTGTGATCCCAGGTAACTTGAGTTAGAGCGGTCAGGATATGACCGGGCGCGATGGCGTTCGCCTGTATATTATATTTAGCCCACTCAATCGCCATTGAACGGGTCAGTGCGGCAACACCGCTTTTGGTTGCGCCATAGACCGACACACCGCCCAGCGTTGATGTTGAGGTGAAGGAGGCCAGGTTGATGATTTTGCCTCCCGTCCTGATCATACTTTTGCGAACCACGGCCTGAGAAAGAAAAAACAGACCTTTCAAATTCACGTCCATGATTTTGTCATAGGTTTTTTCTTCAACATCAAGCAGGCCTTCACGCTTATTTATACCGGCACAATTAATTAGGACATCAATTTTTCCGTGTTTTTCCGCGATCGAACCGGCAAAATCCTCCAGCCTGGAAACCTGACTGATATCCAGCTCATAACCTGAGTGTCCGCTGCCATCCAGTTCAAGACAGAGTTGATCAAGCGCTGACTGCTCAAGGTCCGCTAGAACCATGGTCGCGCCGGTACTTGCCAGGCCCTTAGCCAGGACACTGCCGATACCGCCTGTCGCGCCTGTTAAAAGGATCACTTTTCCCTCTAGCGAAAACAGCTGTTCCAGATTCGCACCTATTGTCATATCAGTTGCCTCCAGGTCTGATTTTTATACCGGCCAGTTCTTCATAGTAAAGCGCGAGTGCTGAGTGATCGCTTTGGCCTTCGCCCTGATGATGCAGTTTTTTCATCATAGCAAGGGTCTGCTCAGTCAGCGGCAGAGGTGATTCTACTGCTTGACCTGTTTCCATGACATTATTCAGATCTTTGATATGAAGATCTATTTTAAATCCGGGTTTTGTATTACCTTCCAGCATCATGGGCGCTTTGGCATTCATGACTGTGCTGCCGGCCAGCCCGCCTTTAATCGCGTCAAAAACTAGCTGTGGATCAACGCCCGCCTTTTTAGCCAGCGCGAAGGCTTCTGCGACAGCCGCTATATTAGCCGCGACGATCACCTGATTTGCCAGCTTTGTTGTATTGCCAGCACCATTTTTACCAACCAGAACAGCAGATGCACCCAGACAGTCAAGGATCGGTTTAGCTTCAGTGAAATCTTCAGATTCACCGCCGCACATGATTGATAACGTACCGTCAATCGCTTTGGGTTCACCACCGCTAACGGGCGCGTCTATCATACGAATGCCTTTTAACTTCAGTTCAGAAGCTACTTTTTGTGAAGCGAGAGGCGCGATTGAGCTCATATCGATCACCAGTGTGCCTGGTTTCGCGTTTTCCGCTACGCCACCTTCACCAAGGACAACTTCTTCTACCTGGGGTGAGTTTGGCAGCATGGTGATAATCGTATCAGCGGCTTTAGCCACTTCAGATATTGAAGCAGCTTTTGTGGCCCCTTCAGCTTCTATTTTCTTTAACGCTTCTGTAACAATATCATAAGCAATGATCTCATAATTTGCTTTCAGTAAGTTCTTAGCCATTGGCATTCCCATGATGCCTAAACCGATGAATCCTATTTTTTTCATTTCGTGTACCTCCTATATCATTGTCATGACAAAGTCATGCATTGCGGATTAATTCTGATTCATTTTTTATGAGTAAGTTTATCTAAATAAACAGTTAACCAGATCATCTGTTCTTACTTAGCTGCAAGCTTTCTTGCCGCTTCTGCTATGGCAGATGCTGTCAGGCCGTAATAGTTCAGCAGCTCGTCATAGTTTTGGCCTGATGTACCAAACTGATCGTTGATCCCAATCATACTGACAGGTATATTTAAATCACCAGAAAGAGTTTCGAGTATGGCGCTTCCCATGCCGCCTATAACGCTATGTTCCTCAGCGGTGATGAGGGCTTTACTCCCCGCAAGCGCTTCAAGCAGACTTTTCTTGTTAATCGGTTTGATCGTGCTCAAATTGTAAACTCCCAGTGAGATGCCCTCAGCCGCGAGCTTTTCAGCTGCTTCAAGCCCTTTTGAAACCATCACGCCTGTCGCGATCAAGGTAATGTCACCCGGCTTGTTTATCAATCTTACTTCACCTGGACGGTAAGGCTCCTGGTCGTCTTCAGTCAATATCGGCAGGTCATTTCGATTGACCCTTATATAGCAAGGTCCTTCTATTTCCAGCATTGCCCGCAGGATCTTTCTGGTTTCTATCGCGTCAACCGGAGAGAAAACATGCATGTTCGGCAGGACTCGCATCAGCGTAATATCGTCTACACTCTGATGAGTCGAGCCGTCTCCGAAATCTGAAAGACCGGCACTGGAACCGCATATTTTAACATTTAGATTCGGTATGCAGACACTCGTGCGGATCTGGTCATAAGGCCTCCCGGTCGCGAACACAGCAAAAGAACTGGCAAAGGGTATTTTCCCGGTTAGTGATAACCCCGCGGCAGTCGATATCATATTCGCTTCAGCGATGCCCATTTCAAAAAAACGGTCTGGAAACTGTTCCTGGAAAAATATACTCATCGTTGATTTGCCAAGATCAGCTTCCAGGACTACAATCGATTCATTTTCTTTACCCATTTCAACAAGCATATCGCCATAGGCAACGCGCTGACTTAAATTTTGCATTGAAAGGCTCCTTTCTTTTCCGCCAGAAGATCAAGTGCCAGTTGGTACTGTTCCTGATCCATCATGCCATTATGGAAGGCGGCCGTATCCTCAGCAAAACCCACTCCTTTACCTTTTACGGTGTGAGCAAGGATCGCGGTCGGTTTGCCTTTTTGATTTTCCGCTTCTTCAAGAGCCTGACAGATCTGGCTGCAGTCATGGCCATCTACTTCAATCACGTGCCAGCCAAAAGCTTCCCATTTGCTGTTCATCGGGTTAGTGTTCAGTCGTTTGATGACATGGTCAGTGGCTTGAATTCGGTTGTAATCAACAAAAACGGTTAGATTGTCCAGTTTATAATGAGACGCAGACATAGCTGCTTCCCATATTTGGCCTTCAGCGATTTCGCCGTCTCCCACCAGACAATAGACCCGGTTCTTTCTTTTATCAAGCCGAATACCCAAGGCCATACCCTGAGCGATTGACAGACCCTGGCCAAGCGAACCTGTATTGGCCTCAACCCCGGGGGTGCGCCGCAAATCAGGATGCCCCTGCAGCATGGCACCCAATTCCTTAAGATGACCAAGCTCATCCAGCGGAAAATACCCAAATTCCGCCAGCGCGGCATATTGGGCCAGCGCGGCATGCCCTTTACTCATAACAAACCGGTCTCGTGTTGGACAGTCAGGTACTTGTGGATCGTGCTGCATCTGATGGCCATATAGAACTGAGACGATTTCAGCAGCTGAAAAAGAACCGCCTATATGTCCGGTTTTACCTATGCCAATCATTTCTATGACTCTGAAACGTATGGTCCAGGCTAACGCGTGAAGCTTATCAGCCTGTTCTTTTGTTATCATGCATGTGCCTCCTTGTGATGGGCCCTCGCAGGCCGGTCTTATTTTCTTTTATAAAGCTTTATGCTATATTATAGGTATATGCTGTATTATAGCTTGTCGATGCTATAAGATTCAATAGCGATTATGAACACATCATGATGCGTTTTATTATGTAATCAGCACAGGTCATGGATCAATTCTATGAAAGAGGGATAGATATGGCTGATATTAAACCAATCAATAAAGTTAAAGTCAGTGATGAAGTGCTGAATCAGCTGAAACAAAATATACTGACAGGCAAGTTTAAGCCAAACGAGAAATTACCTCCGGAAGGTCAGCTTTGTGAGCTTTTTCAAGTGAGTCGCATTTCAATTCGTACGGCGCTGCATAAGCTGGAAGCCATTGGTCTGATTGAGACCATAAATGGTGAAGGCACTTTCGTTCGCGGTTTTGATCCTGGTAATTTAATGTTGCCGCTGCTGCGGCATGTACAGATAACCAGGCAGGATATACTTGATCTGCTAGCTTATCGAGAAGCGGTTGAGGTGCTCGGGTGCCGTCTGGCTGCTGAAAATGGCAGCAAAGAACAGACGCAAGCACTGGAGAACATCTATTATGAGATGGAAAAAGCAGCCTACGCAGGTGATACAGACAATTTTACTCAGTACGATATCGCCTTTCACCATCAGATAGCGGATATGTCGGCAAACCCGTTTATTATCCGTACCCTCCAGATCATAGATGATTTTTTTCAAGCTCATCTTCAACGTATGAATCAAAGCATTAGTTTGATTTACAGCCTCGACTCGCACAGAGCGTTAACCGACGCGATGAAACAGCATCATCCTGATAAGGCGGCCAGTATCTTATCTGATAGCATCCAGGCCAGTATCAGCACGGTCAGTCAATGGTCAGAACAGCCGGCAAATGCTGCAAAAGCTCAAACAGCGGACAACATGTTGGCAACCTGATCTGTTCAATCAGATGACTGATTATGCAATATAGCTGCCTGAACAATTCACTGCCATTTCACATGACTCAACTCACGAATCTCCAGACATGATTTTTTATGCCACAGGCAGATCAGTTAGTGGATATCAATCATGGCAAGATAATTTTCAGCTGGCACATAATAAGGCACGCTATTTCCTGTGCCAACCGCGAAACCGCCGCGATCGCCAACCTGGCTTAGCATCTTTTGCACACGGTGCCTGATCTGATCCGGTGTGGACCGGCAAATAAAGTCAAGATCGAAGCCGCCCATAATCGCGATACGAGAACCATACCTTTCATAGACCTCTTCAACTGGCATTATTTTATCTTCAAATGAGTGTTTACCATCAACCTTGATATCAT
>SLMY01000122.1 GCA_007133255.1 Clostridiales bacterium | reverse complement strand
GGATGACTGTGAAGCCGTGCTGTTGAAAAGCCGGTTTTTCTGTTTCCAGCGAAAAAGGCTTGTGGACAGGCGCGTTATCCAGATTAATCTTTTTTTCTAGCCGGCAGCAGTTTTGACTGCCCACCTGCTGCGTGATAAAAAGACCGCCTGGCTTGAGTACCCGCGACACTTCGCTCAGGTCATATGATTCATGGCGATTGATCACGATGTTGAACTGGCTGTCGGGAAGAGGCAGCTGAGCGTCATCCTCCACGGGATAGAGTCTGATGCCAAGCGGAGAGAGCTTTTGCCTGCAAAGCTCAATATTCGGCGGCCATGCTTCTGTGACGGTTGTTTTCGCATACGGATGCCGCAGAGACAGTAAAAACTCGCCGCCGCCGGTACCCATATCGAGCAGCTCATCTTGTGGCTGCAGATAGGTTTGTACAATTGTTTTGTAATCCCAGGCCATTGGTTCTTGCAGCCATCTGTCTTCGATATATGAAAAGTCCCAGCCGCTGAAAGCCTGCTGTTCATCTCTCAGCCAGTTTTGTTTTAGTTTTTGGTACTTGATCTGTTTATCCATCATGTTCGGATCTCCTGAAAAATGAAGCAACTGCTTGATTGTGGGTTCACGCCTGACAGGTTGGGTTCTCCTTCTTGATGATACGTATTTGATTCAGCCGGCATCCCCCTTGTCATACATGGCGATGATGTAGGGATGGTCGGGGTTGTAGTGTGTCAGAGTTTCCGGGTGTTCGACGCGGCCAGCCGGACGAATGTTCTGACCCGTCACATGAGCGGCATCATCTCCGAGGTCATCCCTGCATGTGGCCATCAGGCGCTGCAGATGATCGACTACATCTGGATGCTGCTTTGCCAGGTTGGACTGTTCGCCTTGATCCTGCGCAAGGTCATATAATGCCAACATGGTGCTGTCACCTTTGCGCACATGAAGTTTCCATTGCCCTTCCCGGACAGCTTCAAGGTTGTTTCGCATATAAAAATAGAAGGTCGTTCTGGGAGAAGGTGCTTGTTCCAGCAGCATGGGAACCAGATCTAACCCGTCCACAATACGGTCCGCCGGGACTGTAGACGCTCCCAATCTGGCGAACGTTGGATAAAAGTCCATCGAGCAGACAATGTCATTGACAACGGTACCGGCTGGTATCTTGCCTGGCCAGCGGCAGATACAGGGTACGCGCTGGCCGCCTTCCCACGTGGTTCCTTTCGTTCCTCTCAGCGGCGCGTTACTGCCGCCACGGTCTGCTCGTGACCCGTTGTCCGAGGTGAAAACCACCAGAGTGTCTTCATCCAGACCCTGGCGCTTCAGCTCATTGAGCAAAACACCTGTTGACCAGTCTACACATTCAACCGCGGCTCCGTATTCTCCGTTCTTTGAGTCCCGCTCGAAACGCTCCGGCGCATAATGCGGCAGATGCACGTGCATGTGGGCAAAATATAAAAAGAATGGCGCTTCCTTGTGGTCACGGATAAACCGTACCGCCTGCTCAACATAACGCTCAGTAAGAGAACGCTGATCCGGCTGCTCCTGTATGACTTCCTCGTCCCTCAGGAGCGGCAGCGGGGGCATGGTGTCAGCGCGACCAACCTGACGTCCCATGTCATTACTGTACGGCAGACCATAATAATGGTCGAACCCATGGCGGGTCGGCAAAAAATCCGGTTGATCGCCGCAGTGCCATTTGCCGATCAGCATGGTGCTGTATCCGGTCTCTTTGAGCAGGGAGGCGATCGTTCGTTCGTGCGGATGAAGACCGATTCCATGACCGGGAAACAGCACCCAGTGTCCGTCAAAGTCGCCAAACCCGATGCGGGGCGGATAACAGCCCGTCATCATTGCCCCGCGTGAAGGCGAACAGACCGGCGAAGCCATGTAGAAATCTGTAAGGCGCATCCCCTCCGCAGCCATCCGGTCGATGACAGGTGTTCTGTTGACGCGAGAGCCATAGCAACCTAAATCGCCATATCCCAGATCGTCGCAGTTGATCAGAATGATGTTCGGCTTGTCGTGCATAGATACCTCCTTGTATAGCGTGTCTGATGTCTTTTTGTATCCTTAATGAAGCGAAGCTGCCAGAATACATTTCAACGCATTCAATTATCTGATATGTCGTTGGCTTTTCTTTTGTCCCTGATAACGAAGGTAAAAATAAAAACCAGAGAGATGATCAGGACCATCCAAAAAGCATAGTAGAAAGTGCGGTCTATGCCAAAGACATCGCTAAGTGAGCCGCCGACGAGGCTGCCTATGATACGTGACAACCCGGTCGCGAACAAAGCGAGGATGGACTGACCCGTAGACTTAAGCTGAGTGGGCATTTCAACATTAACGATTGTCACCGAGCAATAGTAAATGGTGATGAACGTAGCTCCATGCAGCAGCTGACTGAAGATGAGCGTGGAAAAGGTAGTTGCCTGCGCGAAAATAAGCATGCGAAAAGCTGTCATAAGTCCAGCGAACAGCAAAATATTGCGTGACCCGAAGCGGCGGACGGCTTTATTGATAAAAAGCAAGATGGGAACTTCGCTGAAAGCAGAAAGGCTCATGGCCAGTCCGATCTGGGAATTAGTCGCGCCGAAACTTCGCATGTAAATGGAGATAAAAGAATTGTAAAAACCGAGGGCGATGTAGACAATGAAAGTATAGGTGAGGACGAAAAGAATCTCGGGTTTAGAAAAAATTCGCCAGACCTGGATCTTTTTCTTTTGGTCTATATTGCCGCTGGTTTTAGGGAAAAGGAAAACGATCGCTAAAGCCAGCGTCATGAGCACAGCGCTGATAGGAAAGAGGTTGGTGATGTCATTGCCGATAAGCTGGCCGGCGAAAAGAACCATGAAAGCAAATCCAAGCGTACCGGAAAGGCGGATGGGAGCGAAACTAAAACCGTGCTTTTGAGTGTATTCGAGCGCGATCGCGTCTTCCATGGGACGGGTGGCGGTAAAAAAAGACATATACAAAATCGTCATGAATAAAACGAAGATGAATGCCGTGTTGAGACGAAACAAAAACGCGGCTGTTGTGCTGCCGGCCAAAGCGACCATGAGCATCGTCCGGCGGTATTTTACCTTGTCGCTGAAAACACCCCAGATCGGCTGCACAAAGATAGCCGTGATCGGGCCGATCGCCGTGAGCCCGCCAATGACCGAGCTTGAATAACCCAGTTCAAGGTAGTATAGGCCAATATACGTCATGAAGACGGATATGGCCATGTAAATGAACCAGTAATACATAATAAAGGCGTAATAGTATTGTCTTTCCGGTGAGATATCGATTGGTAACATGGTTCTCCTTACTGCTTGAATCGCTGGTCAACAGTTACCATGAGGCTTTCAATGACAAGCTGTGGCCAAAATAGATTGAACTTAGAACCAAAAATCCACGTATCTTTCTTATTTGCTCCAAAATGCCGCTAAGAGAACGGTTTCACAAATGATTTAGCTGCTACTCATGTATTCTAGCATTGTACGCCACAGTCTGTGAACCCTCCCCGCCCAGACCTGCGGCTTGGAAGGGGATCGCGCCTGCTTGTTTTGTTCAAATAGTTTTGCAATTTTCGCGTTATTTTTTTGACGAACCTGGATACAGCGGCTAATGAGAAAAAGCGGTATAATAAAAAGATGAGCAGTGAGGCTGTCATATTTAAAGCGATTAAATCTTTCCTCGCTATAAATGCATTAAACTAAAGCGATGCTAAAAGGATTATAAGGAGAAAACACACTATGCTGTTACAAGACATTCTTTCAAGAAAATTGCCTCCTGTACTTCCGTACAACTTCAAAGCATCAGACTGGGAAGCATACCGCCAGGACATGATCCGCCGGTTCGCGAAGCATGAATATGGCTTTTTGCCTGACGCGCCAGAGGCTGTGCGATCTGAGACGGTCCTGACAGAAGAAAAAGCATGGGCAGGAAAAGCTGTTCACAGTGAAACAGCGCTCAGCTTTGATACGCCTCGGGGTGAATTTTCTTTTCCGGTGCATCTTGTGGTGCCATATCAGCAGCAGCCGCTGCCACTGGTGATCTATCTGTCGTTCACTCCTTACCCGGCTGGCAAGTACGGACCCATCGAAGAGATTATCGATCAGGGCTACGCGCTGGCTGTTATTGATTACCAAGAGCTTTCTAAAGATGAAGATGACGGCTTCACCAGCGGTCTGGCAGCGATGTATGATCGTTCACAGGATGAAGGCAGCATGTGGGGAAAAATATCCATGTGGGCCTATGGCGCCAGCCGGGTGATGGATTATGTACAGACACTGCCTGAAATAGACAAGCGGCGGATTTACTGTGTGGGCCATTCCAGGCTGGGAAAAACAGCTCTCTGGTGCGCTGTGCAGGACACACGCTTCGCGGGAGCGGGTTCAAACTGCTCAGGCTGCAGCGGCGTCGCCGTAACCCGGAATAAAAAAGGTGAACTTATAGAGGATATTGTGACGCGTTTTCCGCACTGGTTTTGCGAGAACTACAGGCAGTACGCCGGCGCGGAAGATAAACTGCCTTTTGACCAGCATCAGCTGGTGGCTCTGATGGCGCCGCGTCCCTTTTTCGTTTGTGAAGCAGAAGATGATATCTGGTGTGACCCGGAAAGTGAGTATATGTCGCTTTATCTGGCCAGTGAAGCGTATCATCTGCTGGGCGTTGACGGCCTGGTTGGTAATCGAGATTACCCGCCTGTGGGCCGGGCATTGACAGCGGGAAAACTGGGCTATCGGCTCCGCGGCGGCAACCACTTCATGAGCCGGCATGACTGGCTGATGTATCTTCAGTTCTTTAATGAACAGGCGGTAAAGAAATGATATTGTCAGGTGAAAACCTTAAGGACAAACACAAAAATTATTAATTTAGAAAAGGTGGTGTCATGGAGTTCTCTTCTGTGACTGTGGTCACGGTCTTTGAACGCTTAAGCTTATGAGTGAACATGCAAAATTGGCCAGAAATTTGTTTGGTGAAGGATACAATTGCGCGCAGGCTGTCTTCGTGGCTTACTGCGATGAGACAGGGCTGGATAAAGAAACAGCGCTGCGGCTGTCGTCCTCTTTTGGCGGTGGTATGGGTAAGCTTCGCGAAGTCTGCGGCGCGGTCAGCGCGATGTTTATGATCGCCGGCCTGAAGGCTGGATATGTTGATCCTGCTGATAAAAGCGCGAAGAAACAGCATTATGAGCTGATTCAGTCACTGGCAGCGCGGTTTGAGCAAAAACATGAAACGATCATCTGCAGGGAGCTTTTAGGTTTACCTGCGGGAAAAGACAGCCCGGTGCCAACAGAAAGAGATGAAAAGTACTATAAAGAACGCGTCTGCATGCAGCTGGTTGAAGACGCGGCCCGGATTATCGACGATTTCTTTCCGGAGTGATACCGGGTACTAAAACAGAAATAAGTATGATCGTATGCGTAAGAGAGCCCGATAACTGCTGTTTTTCGTCCGTGAACTAAGTTTCTTCTGAAAACGTACCGGGTTCCATCCTATTAAAAAGCAGGTGAAAATAATGATAAACAGCCTTGATCGAAATAACCTTGTATCGCCGAGAATTGCCCGGCTTAAAGATGATCTGATGCAGACATC
>SLMY01000204.1 GCA_007133255.1 Clostridiales bacterium | reverse complement strand
GACGGTAACAAGCATGATGCCAACAGATCCGCTTTTCCCGTAAACTGCCTGATCCTGCTGAGTCTTTTTAGAACTTGATCCAAATAATCCTTTCTGTATGACACTGATAAAACATGGAGGCCTTAATTGTCGGAAAGTACTCTTGCCGGTATTTGTGCTGAATAGGCGAAACATAAATCTACCTCCTCAAGACTGAATAAACGTCTGAAACGATAGGTTGACCAAATCGCGTCAACCTCCAATGACATCAGGCTGCCATAAGCCGCGTCCTTATCTCCATGCAAGCCTCGGATATCAAATCCTCGATTTTCTAAATCTTCCAGCAGAACCTGGTGATCATGATGACTCAGTCCGCCTTCATATGACATAGACATCACATAGCGATGACAAACTGTATCAAATTCTATTTTCTTAAAATAAGGAAGACTCAGCAGCAGTATCTGCATCAGAAGCGTGATGCCAGCTGCTATGCAAAAGGCGGTCACCAGTACTTTATCAATCATAAAAACCTCTTCATTAATCATGGGAACGGTCATCACTTTATTGTTACAAAAACAGCAGGCTGCGAAGCCCAATGTATGCACAGCCTGCTGTTACCGATTTGTTGATGATCCTGTATACCAGTTTGATATTTTCAGGTTGTGCTTTTAAAAAGCTCATTTGATATTTCAATCCACCAGCTGTCCAGTCTTGTCATGACTGTCTCGGAAAAACTCATCAGACCCGGTATGATAACCAGTCCGGCTATAATAATACCTGCGGCAATGCCAATCACCTCATTCAGCCCAAATCCGCTTTTCCCTCTAAACAGCGCTTTTTTCGCCAGCTGACATGATTGATTCCGCTTTTCCCTCATGCCTTCAATAGTGTTAGTACACTTGATCCACTGTGCGCATAATGTGTCAGTCATTTTTTCTCCGTCTGTTTTCAATCTCTTACGCAGCATCTTGTCCTCCTTTTGTTTGCTTTTATTTTGCTAAGCCAGACTTTCCGCATTCAGAACGAAGGCTTGCTATCCGAAAATAATTCGCAGCGCGTCACCGGCAACCGACAGGATCGGGAATAATATAATCACAACGATTGGTATAAGGCCTATGACCGCGATCCAGACCAATTGGTTTTTATATCGCTGCGCTTCTGCCTGAAGGTGGCTGAAATATCTTGAAAATAGTAGTTCTTCCATCCGGACCAGAGATTTTCCGGCTTTTCCGGATTTAACAGCCTGACGCAGATGCATGATCAGCATATGGGTGTCCTGTCCGCCGAAAGCCTGATGAATTTCCGCCGCGGCTTGTTCAAGGTCGTATGTTAATTCATAGACCGCCGAAAACCGTGTCAGGATTGATTTGACATAAGATTCATGAACAGCTTCAGGTAAACCTCTAATGGCGTCAGTTACTTTAATGCCAGATGAGATTTGCATATTAAGAAACCTGTAGATTTTGTATAAGGCGCGGTCAAAAGATTTTTTGCGCTTCTCAATTCTAAGATTCAGCCAGTACAAAAGCAGATAAACGCAGGCAGCGCCTGAAAGTAAACAGACGGATGTGCTCCATCCATTAAGCCAAGCTGATGTATATCCAACTAAGAACAATATTATTCCGGTCAAAATAATAGTAGACAAAGCACGTTTCGCATCATACCCGGCTCGTCTGACTTTTGAGAGCGCAGCCTTTTGCCATGCCTTGCTCATGTGATGCACAAAATCAAAGGGACTTTGCTTTTTCCAAGCTGCCGCCTTGAGTGTATTGTGCGGCTTTAAGTAATCTATCCAGACAAGAAAATGAGGCAGTAATGAGTAAATGATCCAGGTAAGAATGAGGACAGAGGGTATCAGAAATAGCATTTGCCGCATACATGAATCTCCTTTCCGGTTACAATGCTCTGTTGAAGCAGCTTGAACTTGAGCCTTGCTATGTTAAAAGTCATCGTGATACACTCGTTGTTCTTTTTGCTGCGGCTGGCAAAGCAATTAAGTCAACTGTTTTTGTACCACATACATGCAGGCGGCTGCAGATATAAAACAGATACAGCTGATCAGCAGCACAACTCTTCCTGCAAAAGTATCCAGAATCAGCTGCCGGGTTGTCTGATCTGTCATCATTCGAAAGATAAACACCAGCGGCCCAAGCCCTGTGATCATCCAGCCCAGTCTGCGATCCCTGGCACTTGATATCCTTCTTTGCGCGGTTTCCTCTTCCAGCTTATAGAGCTGCATTTCCATATGGTCAAGAAATTCAGCCACATGTCCCCGGTATTTAAAATTGAATCGCAAGGCAGTCATCAAATCGCGAAAATGCTCATCATCAGCCGTATCAGCCAGGATCCGCAAGGCTTTATCCGTATCCATCCCGCCATGAATACGTGTGATCAACTGCTGCACAGAGCTTTGCAGAGGTTCGCCCAGTCCTGATTCAAGGCTTTTATCAAACGCGTAGAGAAGATCTTCACGTACCTGGCACCACCTGGCAAGATGGCTGACCAGATGAAGTGTCTGCTGACGCGTTTGCTGATTTCTGCCAGATCGTTTCATATTCATAGTATTGTTTCTCCTGATTGTATTGATTAATTTTAATCACATGATCAACTTTAAAGTCTTTCATAAAGAAAATGAAATCAAGACATTTACCTGCCATTTTGTAAAGCATTTTATCGTCTTCTCCTCTTGAGGCTGGCCTGGCCAGTGATACCAGACGGTCAATCGCGTCAGCAGCTGACTCAGCGTGTATTGTCGCCAGGCATCTATGACCAGAAAACGCGGCATGAAGGAATTCCATGGCCTCCTCACCCACTATTTCGCCAATGCAATAACTATCAAGGGACATGGTCAGACCGTCTGATATAATATCTCGTAATGTCACCATCCGGCCCCCTTCATGTACTTTCTTAATTTTCTGAAGAAGGCAGCATGGTTTAGACGGAAAGAGTTCACTGTCACTTTCCGCGATCAAGACCCGCTCCAGCGGTGGCATTTGATCAATAAAGGATCTCAATGCGGTTGTTTTGCCTGCCGCTCCCTTCCCGCAAAAAAGAACTGTTCTCTGCTCTGCGGCCAGACTTTTCATTAGGTTCTGCAAAGTCAGATCAATCATACCTAGTCCACGAAGGTCATCAAGCGAATACGCCTGCTGCCGATGTTTTCGAATACTGATCGTGGCGTATCTGGTACTGCGCGGTGGTACTGTCACATTAATCCGTAAGTGTCGAACCGGGTCAGAAACTCTGCAATGTGTATCATTTTCATTAATGACACCGCCATTTCGAATGATAACAAGACGGCAGAATATGTCGTACGATCTCACATCAGGAAATGACAGCGTTGCTTTTTCTCTGACCCCTTCTCTTGTTACCGTGAACTCATCTGGCGCGTTACCGTCTATATCGGAAACACTGTCATCTTCAATGAACTTCTGCAAGGGTCCATACCCGAACAAAAACGCATGTACTTGCTGAAATATCTCATCTCTGCTGACAGATACTTGTATGTCCTCTTGTTCTATCATCTGTCTTAGCAGCCCGGCCAGTGTCGACTCCTCTGTTTCACCAGCAGATAATTGCCGCATCAGTTCCGGTTCAGACGCAAGGATCTTATCGCAAAGCCTGATAACTAAATCAGAAACAGCGTCAGGCCGGTTTGGATCAGCATCTGTGGTTTTTTCAGATAAGGGTTTATTGATTGCGGGGACTGGCATTGAAGAACCTTCTCCTTTGACGGTTCCAGTATGCGCTTCTGATCTGTATTTTGTTTTCATGTACCGCACTGCTGTTTCAGCCAGTGAAGTGTGGGAGGTTATAATCGGCATAAGCATCACCTTGTTATAAGTTCGCCTTGGCAGCAAACGTGGCTTGATCAACTCGTTATACCCAGTCATTGATCTGTAAAAAGTCAGTCCTCTTTTCTATCGTTATCTTTGTTGAAGATGAAGTTGATCAGCGTCTTAAACTCTTTGCGATTGGAATCACTTAATGAGAAAGTGCAAGGTCTATGGCTGCTGCGTCTCAGCCTCCGGTTCCTGTTATCACTGATATAGCCTGCCATTTTTCCCGCGGTCATCGCCTGCATAGATGACCACGACAGATCAAGTTGTGTTGAGTATGAGCAGGCGACATAAAACAAATTATTCTTCTGCAGAATCTTCTTATCAGACAAAAAACTGATTGATCTTTCGTATGAGCAAAAGTCATGGAAATTAGCAGCTAATGGAATCAGAACATAATCCGCGATCATGAGCGATAAACAAGTAAAAGCGTCATAGATAAACGCGTTTACCAGCACAATTACATGATCATAAATCTGAGATGCCAGTTCTAATAAAGCGCAAAAGTCTTCCGACCGATAATGCTCGTAATGATGAAGATCACGTTTTGGCATCAGGTATTTTAAATTACTGGTTCTGCCTGGCTGACAAAGACTTTTAAGCCTGTCCGGAGTCAATCGTGCCTGCCGCTGATCAGATAATGCCTGATCCATGCCTTTGTTTTCTTCTTTTAAAGACAGCCATTCCTTCTTCTCTGTTAGCCCTATCAGACTGTCAGCCTGAGGGTTAAACCAGTCTGCTTCCACCACGATAACGGAAGCTTGTTCACTTAAGACAGTTGCCAGTTCACAGCCAAATTCAGCGTTGCCCCATATAGCTGTTACCGTTTTATCAGCAGATGCTTTTTTGTGTCCTTGTTTTTCTGGTCTGATTAGCTTCCTATTATTTCTTTTTATCTTTTCACAAATTTTTCCGGTCATATCTGCAAGCGCGGATGTTCTTTTTTTTACCCTGACGCTCGGCTTGATCTTATCTTCGCTGTCAAATAGATATTTGTTTTGATGATGCCGCAGCTGACTGATGATTTCATCAATCCTCAAAACCAACGCTCCAGCGGAGCGGGGACGTTTCGCGATGTTTTCAGATAAACAGGCCCGGAACAAGGAAAGAAGACTTTCTTGCACAGACTTGTACCGCTCATCCAGCTGATGGGTTAACAGTTCCGCAGGCTGGTTTCGACAGGCGGTTACAGGAGCGCCTGTTATAAGCTGAAGCGTTGTCAATGATAACGCGTACACATCGCTTTCAGGGTATAACTTCCCCTCCATCTGTTCTGGAGCGCTGTATTCTGGTGTTGTTTTCAGTTTGTCGGCAGGACTAAAACGAAGGTCATCCCGCCAAATTCGAGCTGCGTCATAATCAATGAGATAAATCTGATTGTCGCCTGTCAGGATTATATTTTCTGGTTTAATATCAAGGTGCAGAAGCACCTGATCATTTTGCTCATGCAAAAAACTGAGAACCTGTGCGCCTTGTTTCATCATTGACAGGATCAGCAAAAGATCAACTGGTCTGGTTTTATTATCCGAATGATGACTGGCCAGCCACTCACGTAATGTAATGCCTTCAATAAATTCACTCAGAACAAAAGCCCCTGAAAACTCACTGTCCATATGAAAGCGAAAAGTTTGCAGACACGATTCGGATAAAACCTGCCGCATGATGATACGCGGAATCGAAGGATGACGTATGTTTTCCAGAAAGTCAATAGCCTGAAAATCAACAAAAGATGCTTCGTCTTTAAGCAGACACTGCCGG
>SLMY01000099.1 GCA_007133255.1 Clostridiales bacterium | reverse complement strand
GTTTTTGTGTTCTTTTTGGCGTGCTCGCCTTCAAGCTGACAGGTATGAAGACTGTTTTTCTGCTCGCTCCTTCTTTGCTTTTTTTACGAAGCTCCATGGCATTCTGGACCAACTTGCACGAGCACATCTCGGCGCACAACCTCGGCTGGAACAGTTTCAGTCAGATTATTCCCCTGATCCGAAACCAAACCGGCTGGATTGGAAATACGCCGCGGGATGAATGGGGCTTATGGGGAATCAATGTCTATGCCAATCAACGTCACCTGCTGCCAGGCCTCGCGCTGGCCGTTCTGGTTATTTTGATTTTGATGCCGGATTATTTATCTGGCGTCAGCAGACAGATTAAATGGCGACACTTTATTACCAGCAGGAAAGGTTGGCTGACTGAATCACCTGATGATCGACGACGGCTTGCTGGAGCCTTGCTGATATGTGTTTTATTGCCCTTCTTTCACGGCTCGGCGACCGTCGCCTTATTAATGGTGTTGTGCGGGATGGCTTTGTTTTCAAGAAATCGTTTATCGTATCTGATCATCGGATTGTCAACTTTTGTCTCGGCACACATTCAGACCGCTTTCTTCGCTGGTCTTGACAGTCAGCCGGTTAATCCAGACATTCAGACTGGTTTTATCGCTGTCAACCAGACCTGGCCGGGCATAATGCTTTATCTGCTGGAAATGAGCGGTTTAGTTTTTATTATCTGGCTGATCCAGTTTACTGGCGAGAAAAAACACAACCGATTTCTCATGCTTATTTTTGTGTTGCCGCTGATATTCGCGTTTACAGTTTCCCTGACGCCCGATATAACTGTCAATCATAAATATATTATGATTTCCATTGCCCTGGCTAACATTTATGTAGCAAAATTACTCGTCAGGTTGTGGCGGCAAAAATACATGCTGCGATACACAGCAAAACTGGCAGCCGTTCTCCTGGCAGTTTTACTGACTGTGACCGGTGTGCAGGAAATGATCATATATAGAAATATCAACCAGCGAACCTTATCGATCAATCTCAATGATCCTGTTGTCTTGTGGATCAGCCAGTACACTAGACTGGACGCTGTCTTCGTTACAGCGCCGTATCACTTTCATGCCTTTTTCTTGTCCGGAAGATATGCCTGGTTTGGCCATTCATACTATGCCTGGTCAGCCGGCCATGATACAGCCGCACGGCTTGAGCTGATGCGATGGCTGCTGGCAGGTGGTGACGGCGACCTTCCAACTGTTATGGCGATGATACGTGGATATCGGCTGGATTATCTTCTGATTGATGATCAGCTTCGAAACCACCAGGATTTCAATCTGAATGAGTCCTTCTTCAGTACTTATTTTGAGAAAATTGTTGAATTTCCCGATCATGATCAAACCGTTATCTACGCTCTCAGATAGTCCAGGTGTTTTATTCATTGAGCCTGCATGCAGCAGGTGTTCAGGCAGCTATATTGAAAGATAATGGCCACAGTTGGTGAAACTGAAAGGTAGCAAGTAAAATGAAAAGGCAAAATAATAAAGGTTTAACATACAGCGACGGCCAGGCAGTCACTCCTGCTGTCAGATTGCTTCAGGCTGCCATGCAGACCGGAGGCTGTGACTTGCATTTACACACAACATGTTCCGACGGATCAGACACGCCGGAACATTTGATCAGCCGGGTGTTAGAAGCTGGACTTAAAACATTCGCTGTAACTGATCACGATACAATAGACGCGATTGAATCATGTAAAACCTATCTGTCAGGGCTGCGAAATCAAGGCATGAATGTTCCGCATTTTATACCGGGCGTCGAAGTTTCCGCGGACGATGTCTGTGAGCTTCATATTCTTGGCTATTATCCCAATGGCGGTATAGAAAAAATCGCTGCTTTTCTGGAAGAGCAACAGCATACACGCCAACAGCGAAACGTGTTGCTTGCGGACCGTCTGCAGGCATTAGGCTACTCAATATCATTAAAAGAGATGCAGCAGATGAGCAAGCATTCCACCGGCAGGATGCAGGCTGCTCTGCTGCTAATGAAAAAAGGATATGTTAAATCTGTTTCTGAAGCTTTTGATAAACTCTTATCAGAAGGCAGACCAGCCTATATTAAAAGACAGCGAGTCAACGCGAAAGCCGTTATTGATACGATTAACACAACAGGCGGCGTGTCAGTTCTGGCTCATCCAAATCTTTATGGGTGGTGCGATGGTGAAACTCTTGTCAGCAGTGAACTATTGACTCATCTTAAACGGCTGCGCGAAATGGGTCTTCATGGTGTGGAGGCATTTCATGGCCAGGCATCTTTGGCTCAGCAGCAGGAAATATCAGCCGCGGCCAGGGCTGTTGGTCTGTTGCGGACAGCTGGCAGCGATGATCATGGCAGTAATAAAGATAAGAAACTCATGTATCATGGCAGCCATACATGGCTGAACGAACATGAACTACTGGTTGTGTCTGCCTTGATCAGCCAATCAGTCAAAGATGATACGGGGAAAATAATCCGAGAATATCTTCTGGCCAGACGCTCAGAAACCGGGAATTATAAAGGTTTCTGGGAAATGCCCGGCGGTAAAATAAAATGCGGCGAAAACGCTGTCGAAGCTTTAAAGCGAGAGCTTTGTGAAGAACTGGCGGTCAGTGCTGATATAGGCAGGCTGCAGTATGTGATTCATTATGATTATCCGGACCAGAGGGTAATCCTGCTCTGTTATGAGGCTGTGTGCGGTCCACATTGGCAGTTATGCGTTCATGACGCGATCGGGTATTTTTCGCCTCAGAACGCGCTGAGTTTAAAACTTCTGCCCGCGGACATAGCTTTGTTTAAAAGGCTGCGGTAACGTTCCGCAGCCTTTAGTAGATCATCTTCATATTTTTTTAAACGAATCCGTTCGATAGCCAAAAGGCCAAATCACTCATCCGATTCACTATCTGAAGTCTCTTCAGATTCAGATGCCGGCGTCACAGTTGGTGTTGGTTCAGCTGTTTCTGCCTCATCGGTTCCATTATCCGCCTCACCATTATCCGTAATCACTTCTTCAGGCGCTTCTGGCTCTTCTGGCTCTTCAGGCTCTTCTGGCTTTTCTTCGGGTTCAGGGCCGTATTCAACCAGGCCCTGCAGCGGCCGATAATAGCTTTCAGCAACAACTTCGCGCTTTATTTCTCTGCCATCTTTCATGAAGACACGATAAGCTGTTGTCCTCTGGCCGACATAAGGCTGACGAAGCTGTACGCGCTCACCCGGATTGAGATCGGGGTTGAAGGTCTCTTTGATCTCGGGATCTGGAATGGGTGTATATCCATGATGTTTAACATCCAGCTCAACCGTCACACCTTCTTCAAACATGGGACCATAGATCTGGTAAACAACTGCCGGTTTATCGTACCAGGATTTTATCGCGACGGGATAATTGGTATTGTTGCGGAACTTAAAATCAGGACCGCTCCAGCTGACCGTCGCGTCAATGCCAACATCTGTATACGTACTCGGCCATGAGTGAGGGTAGCGCTCAACAATTTCCAGACCTGCTTTAGCGGCGGCTTGGAACAGTGTTGTATTGGGCTGGCAAATACCGCCGCCCAACTGGTCGACCAGAACACCGCCAACAATAACACCTGCAGCCTGAAAACCCCTGTCAGCCGTTCTTCTGCCAATATAGCCGTTAAAAGAAAAGGTTTCACCCGGCTGGAGAACCATGCCATTGGTTATTTCAGCGATCAGGCGGATATTTTCATCTCTGCCTGGATTGACAGCAGATGCGTATGTTCTGGCTTCCGACATAAAACCTGTACGGTTTTTGATCGTTGCCGCGTCTAATCCTCTGTAAACAGTTTCAGCTTTAAGCTCCAGTGTTTGTCCAAAACTCTCATTACTCAGTAAAGCCAGGGCCTGATCAAGGATCTCCTCGCCATTCAGGCTGCGCCCCGGTCTTTGTTCGTCCACAATAAACTCATTATTTCTAGTATCAAAACCTGTCGCGACAGCGCCGGCCGGCTCTATGGTCAAGTCGTCAGTAAATGTCCTGATCAATTCTTTGACTTTATTTTCATCAAAATAAAACGAACTTACAAAATAGGATGGATTCTCCTTGAGGTTCAGTACGCGTTCATACTGAGAGCGTATTGTCGCGTCATCTGCCTGAGGATCATGTTCGCGGCCAAGGATCCACAGTTGATCAAGGATAGTCTGCCAGTTAATCGAAACATCAGCCGTCTGATCATCTATGATGAGTATCTGATCCTCGAATCTAATCTGTACACCAAACTGATCACGATATGCCTGCTCAGTTTCACTCAGAAGATTATAGGCTTCGATCAGTGTATATTCACTTAAATCCAGATCATTCAGATAAAGACCATCGAAAAATGTGTCGCGATCCAGATACTCGCGCATGGCTTCAAGCTCAGCGGCAGCGGCGGCTTCCTGCTTAACGCGTTCTTCTTCCTGCCTTATGCTTTCTTGTGCTTCTTCACGAATTGACGACTCAATTTGTCTTTGCTCTTCACTCTGTCGTAAAGATTCCCTGTTTATGTCTTCTCTGTACTGGCTGAACAGACTCATGCCAAAATAGGAGGTGACACCCAATAACAAAGCCAGACACACAGCAACAGGGACAAAAATAACTGCGTTTTTGCCGTTTTTCAACCATACTCTAAATTTTCTCATTTTATCAGTCTCTTTCATTAAACAAAATCAGGTAGCCATAAGCATAGCTTACTCGCCTGTATATTGCTTTGACGTATCATCACGGTTATTTGATCCATAAAAACAGATTTACCGCCAGCAAACATGAACCTATATCCAAACATTCTTTGTCACAGGTTGCCAGTGAGCAGGTACATATCTATTCACATTATATCAGTTAAGAATCCGCCTGATTGTAACAATTGGATCACTTCCGAATCTGGCTGTCCCCTCAGCGACACGACCACGGCTGGCTGACGCATGAATATATTTGCCATTTCCGATGTAGATGCCAACATGATCAACTGTGCCATTTCTTGACCAGTCAAAACACAATATATCGCCAGGCTGTGCATTAGAAGCACTTACTGATTGACCAGCTCTTGCCTGATCCTTGGCGATTCGCGGCAGTGTTATATTAAATAAATGGCGATAAGTATAGTAGACCATCCCGGAACAATCAAATCCTGCTGGTGTGGCACCACCAAATACATAAGGTGTACCAATAAATGAACGCGTCAGGTCAATAATTTTCTGATGATTGCTGCTGGTTGAACTGCTTGTGTTTTCAGGTGCAGGCGTTGGTGTCGGCGCCGGCGTTGCGGTTGGCGCCGGTGTTGGTGTCGGTGCCGGTGTCGCGGTTGGTGCCGGTGTTGGTGTCGGCGCCGGTGTAGGCGCTGCCACATAATCACCGCTCAGCAGGCTGGTCAAGACAAAGCCCGTTGTGCCGTAATCTGTTTCTACTTGTGACCAGGACAAACCATAGCCTTTGCGCTGGACCGTCATTCCCATTGTCAGCATCGCGATCGAGTCAGACTCCGCGTTTGGTTCTTGCCGTAAATGAGCCCGTTCAACACCTATATAAAACTGCGCGTCATCTGAATGAAAATGGTCTACAGGCATGCCTTCAATCGGGTTGCCCTGCGCGTCGGCTAATTCC
>SLMY01000223.1 GCA_007133255.1 Clostridiales bacterium | reverse complement strand
GATTTTTGCGGGCATCAGATGCCGATTCCAGTTGCATATGACGCGATTCTGACAACTATTTACGGTCAGTATATGAAACCGCCGAAAGCCAGCAAACGGGTGATCAAGCACCACTTTGACAAGAAACTGGACGAAAAATAGACTTGCAGTTGCTGCGCTGATGATCCGGGCGGATGATCTTGCTGCCGCTACGTTGATGGAGCTGTGTTAATCTGTGTTGATCCGCACGGCCGGTTCATCGTTATAAATGGCATCCAGACATTCACAGGCAGATAAAAGCCATACAAGTCAGTAAACGTGTATTATGGCCAGATAGTCAAACTGGTAAAAGTGAAGAGGAAATAGAATTGATCCAAATTAACGGCGCAAGTCACACTGGTTAAACCAGGTTTAAGTGGAAAAATTTCAGGAAGTTCACTATAAAACCATACAAGTCAGTAAACATGTATCTGTTTTACATATATGTAACGATTATAACCCAAAATGCCAGTGTCTATGCTAAAATATCCTTACATCATTACACTGAAAGGTAAAAGAGCATGGCAGATCAAATTACCATGATGGCAGACCGCCTGATGGCGTCAGAACTCGAACCTGTACCGCGCTACCGTTTGCTGCGCGATGTCTATTGTCTGCCGGAACACCACCCGGATATGGTGGAGGCTTATGAGCAGGCGATGCAGTCACGTCTGATTCTTGAACTGGTACAGGCACAGCACGACGATGGTTCTTTTGGCCGGTTCTATTCGCGAAACAAGCAGGTAAGACAAGCGTCACGAACGACAGAAACAGCCTTAATCCGTGCTTTGTCAATGGGGATGAAGCCGGACCATCCGATGCTGAAAAAGATGAAAAAATACATGGAAGCGATTTTGCGCGATGAAATTTCCTGGCCGGACCATCCGGACCCGTCTCTTGACTGGCCGCTCTCCATAAAGCAGGTGACAGCAGCCAGGCTCAGGCAACTTGAGCCGGATCATCCGCTGGCGATGAAAGAAGCGGTCAAGACAAGAAAACTGATAGAGGCATCCTTCGAGGACGGCAGTTTCAGTGAACTGACTTTTAACGAGTTTTATGAGGATCTGCTGGGTGTTCCGCCTGTATATGGTTCTCGTATGTTGTTTTCACTATATAGTCTTCTGATACTTCAGGGGCTTTTGACTTACCAGAAGGAAGTGCTGCTGATCAAGCATATCATCGAGAACTGCCGCGGTATTTACCTGGTGAATAACCATTCCTTAAAATATACACCGCTGACATTTGAGTCACGCGAATGCCTGCGCTATATGCGTGCCATAGATATTTTGTCGCTGTATCCAAGCTCAGCAGACCTGCTGATGCACGCGGTTGACTGGTTCTGGGAACAGCAGAATAATTATGGCCTTTGGGATTTTGGTCCGCTGGGCCGGGACGGGCTGGAGCTTCCTTTGTCTGACAACTGGCGCCAGGGTCAGCGGCCGATCGACAGCACGGTTATCCTTTTGACCCTGATGATGCGTCTGAAACGCACGTGTGATCTTCGTGACAAAATCTGCCACAGTTTGTGACGCAGTGCAATTGCGTTTCTTTAATCATTTTTGATATGTATCTGGAAAATCTTTGGTTTTGTCTCATTTGCCATGTGTCCGGAAAAGTGTTGACGATCCGTTTTACTTTAGACTGCGGTCTTTCACCGCTATGCGCGGGTCTGTCGCTGGATGTTTGTTTTTGTGACCATGACAGAGGTTTAAAAAGGCAAACAGCTTTGCCTGTTATGAGCCGTTATGATACACTATAAAGAACGATTGTTTGATGTCGTATCGGACATTGTTAACTCGTCAATTATTCATATTTAAGGATGGTTTATGATTATACTCGGGATTGATCCAGGATACGCTATAACCGGTTACGGGCTGATTGAGTACAAAGGAAATAAGTTTCGCTGTCTTGACTATGGTGTAATCTCAACCCGGGCGAATACTCCGTTCGCGCATCGGCTGCTGAAAATATCAAATGAGCTGGAGCATCTGGTTGAACGCTACCAGCCTGATACGGTTGTGGTGGAAGAATTGTTTTTCAGCCGCAACACAACCACAGCTATTGGTACGGCCCAGGCACGCGGTGTTGCCGTTTTGTGCGGCGCGAAAGCCAATCTCCCGGTCTATGAATATACACCGGCTCAGGTGAAGGTTGCGGTTGTTGGTTATGGTAAAGCTCAAAAGCAGCAGGTGCAGCAGATGGTCAAGATCCTGCTGAACCTGCCGGGACTGCCTAAGCCGGATGACGCGGCGGACGCGCTGGCCGTGGCCATCTGCCACGCTCATTCCGGGAACCGCGCCTCAGCCCTGGCTATCGGCGGCTATCAATAAAGGGGGACCATGATGTACGCATATATAAAGGGTACCGTGCAGGCCAGAAAACTGGACAGCCTGGTGGTTGAGAACCAGGGGATAGGCTATCTGCTGCTGGCGTCGCCCGGCCTGATGGAAAAATTCCCGGCTGTGGGGGAAACTGTGACGGTCTACACACATTTATATGTCAGGGAAGATCAGATGTCGCTGTACGGCTTTCCACATGGTGAAGATTTGAATATGTTTGAGCTGCTGCTGACAGTCAGCGGGATTGGTCCGAAAGTAGCCAGTACGATTGTGGGTACTTTGTCACCCAGCCAGTTCGCGATGGCTGTTTTGACGGGTGACGCCAAAGCGCTGACACAAGTGCGCGGCATTGGCCGCAAGGGAGCTGAACGGCTGATTCTGGAACTGAAAGATAAACTCAAAGGGATGGATGTGCCTCAGCCTGCCGGTATTCCGGAAGCTGATTCATCTGCTGGCCATTCTGAAGGTGGTTCACTGGTAAACGACGCGGTCAGCGCGCTGGTTGTGCTGGGCTATTCCAGCACTGAAGCGGCTAAGGCGGTTTATGCCATTGACCAAAGCAAGGTCACCAACCTTGAAGATTATATTCGCCTGGCCCTGCGCCAGCTGATGAAGCAGTGATGGTAAAGGAGGGCCGCGCTTTTGTTTTTTGATGATTTTCCTGAAGACGATCGTTTGCTGAGTCGTGAACGAAGCCTGGAAGACCAGGATGAGGCTGGCTTAAGGCCAGTTCACTGGGCGGAGTATTTTGGCCAGGTAAAAGTAAAAGAAAACCTGCAGATTTTTATAGAAGCAGCACGGATGAGAAGTGAAGCGCTGGACCATGTGCTGCTTTACGGACCACCGCGACTGGGCAAAACAACACTGGCGGGAATTATCGCTAATGAGCTGGGGGTTAATCTGCGGATCACAACCGGCCCGGCGATTGAAAAGCCGGGTGATCTGGCGGCTATTCTGACCAACCTTACTGAGCGGGATGTGTTATTTATAGATGAGATTCATCGCCTCAACCGCAGTGTTGAGGAAATACTCTATCCGGCCATGGAAGATTACGCGCTCGATATCATGATCGGCAAAGGGCCCAGTGCCCGGTCGATCCGGCTTGACCTGCCCAAATTCACCCTGATCGGCGCTACCACCCGGGCCGGTCTGCTGACCGCGCCGCTGCGCGACCGCTTTGGCATGATTAACCGCCTGGAACTCTATTCACCCGATGAGATCAGCCAGATTCTGGAACGTGACGCGGCTATTCTTAAGATAGGGATCCATCCTGAAGGGCTCAGTACAATTTCTCATCGCTGCCGCGGTACACCGCGTATCGCGATTCGGCTGCTGAAACGCATGCGAGATTTCGCGCAGGTGCGAGGCAGCGGCGTCATCGATAGCGAAATAGCTGAATTTGGTTTGAAGGCCCTGGAAATAGATGATAAAGGACTGGACGCGATTGACCGCAGGCTGATGCAGAACATGGTCGATATGTTTGGCGGCGGGCCTGTTGGCCTTGATACGCTGGCTGCCTGTACCGGTGAGGACGCGGTGACGATTGAAGATGTGTATGAACCGTTTCTGATGCAGCTGGGCTACCTGGCGAAAACACCCCGCGGCCGGGTGCTGACAAGACTTGGCTGGGAACATCTGGGCCTTAACTGCCCGGAACAGTATGAAAAAAAGCTGCGCGGCCTGGGACATGCGCTGACGGGCCAGAATGGCAGCGCGGATCCGCAGCTGTCACTTGATATGCTGCCGTCGTCTGATGAAGCTAAGTCAAATGAGAACACAGAAGAATAAACAACAGGCGCATTGTGATGTATGTCAGGGTTTTCACTGCCAACTGCCTGATCGGTTTTCATTTGATCAGGAGCAGGGAAATGATGGCCGGAGAATTGAGCAATGTCGACAGTGGCTCAATCAACATTTGTGTAACATAGCTTAGGTCCAAAAAGAAAGATTCCCCGAAACTGTATTATAGGAAACTTGAAATAAATAATGCTGACGGTATAATAAGCTAACGGTATAAGCAGTTAACCGTATAACACAGTAAACTATAAACAATAGTTAAATTGAAAGGAAGGGATTGTTTTGTCTTCATCATCACGCATACCCGAGCCTGATAACCCTTTGCCTGCGGACCGAACCGCACAGGTATCTGATCTGTCAGAGGCTCAGCACATACTGGTGCACGCATGCTGCGGCCCTTGTCTGGAGTATCCGGCCAGACAGATGTTATCGGAGGGAATGTCGCTGACTGTCTATGGATATAATCCTAATATCCATCCACTGGTAGAGCATCAGCGGCGTGAAGAAAATCTGGTCAGGCTCACTGAAAAACTGGGGCTGACCTGTTATGTTGATTCTTTGTCACAACCAAGTTTCTGGGTCAATCATGAGGATGCAACTGAAACACGTTGTCATATGTGCTACCGGGTGCGTCTGGAAGCGACGGCTAGAAAAGCCCGTGATCTGGGCATTCCGGCTTTTACCACAACCTTATTGGTCAGCCCTTATCAGGACCAGGATATGATCTGTGAAATTGGCCGGGAAGCGGCGAGCCGCTACGGGGTACAGTTCTACGCACGTGATTTCAGACCCGGCTACCGTGAAGGGCAAAACCAGGCCCAGAAAGATGGCCTTTACCGCCAGCGATACTGCGGTTGTCTGCCATCTATTGAGAACTCAAAGTTTAAAGATCAGATTCTGAAAGAGCACGCGGATCTTTTGGCGTCACAAACAATGTCTGATAATGTTCATATATAACCATCCCCGGTTTAGCGCCGGAAGGCTTCTTAACATGACTTACCGGGCAATAGTCCACCGGAATATTTGAGCCGGCTGATATTGAGGCAGGCTGGCCGTCATGACCGGCGCGTGAGAACCAGGCGGCGATTTGTGCCGCTTCCAGGAGTGTCTGGTCGGGCACATCTCGTTTTTCGGCTCGAATAATCACATGAGTACCGGGCATTTTTTGCACATGCAGCCAGATATCATCCTTTTGGGCCGTCTTTAAAGTCAGCTGGTCATTTTGCAGGTTATTGCGGCCTACCAGGATAGTCAGGCCGTCAGAGCTTTTATATTTGCGGGGAGGCAGCGGTTTGCTGTCTTCTCTTTTTTTGCGTTTTTTCTGTTTGCCGGTCTGCTGATAGGCTTTATTTTTCTTTTTGCCGGCTTTCCCCGGTTTCTGACCGCCTGAAAGATCGCGCTGTGGGCCTTCATTGGCTTCTTCCTTGATCCGACGCATATTTTTCTTGCTGAGACCAGCCTGCTT
>SLMY01000233.1 GCA_007133255.1 Clostridiales bacterium | reverse complement strand
CGGCGAGGACCTGCCCGATGAGCATGATGTGCTGCCGGCCTGTCCCTGGCCTTTACAGCTCCAGCTTCATATCCCCATACCGAATCCATCCTGCTTTGCGCAACAGTTCAGAAGCAGTCAAAGCAATGATGGCTGGAAAAATAAAATGAAGCAGAAGAATATATACCAGCAGCTGTCCTGAAGGCAGAAGTTCAGACATCGCTGTCCATGTAGTCAGCGAGCCCACCAGTCCACTGGTCCCCATACCGGCTCCAGCCGCCAGATTTTCCATCTTAAAGACAGTTGTTGATAAGGCACCTGTAATCATGGAGGCTATAACAGCAGGGAGCAGAATCTGCGGTCTTCTGATTATATTGCCTACCTGAAGCATAGAAGTCCCCAGTCCTTGTGCCAATAGTCCTCCCGTTTTATTCTCACGGAAACTGGCAACAGCGAACCCGATCATATGGGCTGCGCAGCCAGCGGTCGCTGCACCGGCTGCCCAACCTGAAAGCCCGAGCATAATCGCGATTGCCGCGCTGCTGATAGGCGTTGTCAGCAAGAAACCCATGACAGCCGATACAGCGATACCCATGGGTAAAGGCTGCAGCTGTGTCATCTCATTGATAGCCTGTCCAATCGCGATCATCATCCTCGCGATTGAAGGACCAACCAGCATGCCGGCAGTCGTACCGGCCAGAATGGTTACAGCTGGGACAAGCAGAATATCCAGTCTGGTTTTGCCAGCTATCAGCCGTCCGAGCTCTGTGCCGATAATAACAGCTATATAAGCACCAACAGGACCGGCCGATATGCCATCCGCGCTGACAGCATAGCCTATGGCACCTGCTGCCGCTGCGGAATAGACCACCAGCGGTTTATTTTTTAATCCTGCCGCGATCGCGACACCTATAGCGGCACCAATAACAGGTGAATTCGCTGCCGTTATACTGACAATCAACTCTTCCATCCCATCGACGAAAGACCAGTTGATCACTGAAAACAGCTGCCTGAGTATCAGACCAATGATGAGTGACGAGAAAAGCCCCAGCGCCATTGCGCTAAGAGCGTCAATAAAGTAACGCTTACCGGCATATTTCAAAATCCTGATCAGCCGATTCCCGGTTTTGAGCTCGGATGTTTGTTCTCTTTTTCCGTTTTTACCTTCTGCCGATCTGATTGTGTTTTTTTTAGTCATAACAATCCCCTTTCTGTGGAAAAAACATTTGCACAGGCTGTGGATAATGTGGATAACTATGTGTAAAACCAGACTGGTGTGTTTCACACGTCATTTTCCTGTAAAGAGCCTGTAATATGCTGTTTCACGCATTGCAGGAAATCGCACCGGGCTGATTTGCTGTTCCGGCCAGTCATACATGCTGCCGGAATCTGCAAGGTTAGTGAACATCAGTTGTTTAGTTCTGATCATGAGCCGAACATTTTTTCTTTCTGCCTGATCTGTGGATAAAGAAGTGGATATCCTTGTCAGCCAAGTAAGGCTTCAAACTGGCTGTTATACAATTGCCAGTAATGACCCCGCTGTTTAAGCAACTGTTCATGTGTACCGCTCTCAGCAATATTCTGTTCAGCGATAACCATGATTCTTGACGCGTTCTTGATGGTGGACAGACGGTGCGCGATAATGAATGACGTGCGCCCTCGCATCAGTCTGTCAAGCCCTCTCTGGAGGGCTTTTTCTGTTTGGGTGTCAATACTGGCGGTCGCCTCATCAAGAATCAGAATCCGCGGATCAGCCAGCAAGACACGGGCAAAGGATATCAGCTGCCGCTCACCTGCCGATACACCGCTGCCCTGGTCATTAATCATCGTTTGATAGCCTTGTGGCAGACGCATAATAAACTCATGGGCATGAACCGCTTTCGCGGCTGCGACGCATGCTTCATCCGAGGCGTCAAGACGTCCATAGCGAATATTGTCCATCACGGATTCTGGAAAAAGGAAGGGATCCTGAAGCATAATGCCCATCTGTGTCCTTAATGAGTCCATTCTGACTTGCTTAATCGAATGGCCATCAATACAGATATCACCTTCATCGATATCATAAAATCGGCAGAGTAAATTGATAACAGTTGATTTACCGGCACCGGTTGGTCCGACAAGCGCGATTGAATCACCTGGAGACGCGGTAAATGACACCTTATTCAAGACTGGTTTTTCGGGTTCATAGGCAAAGCTGACCTGATCAAAGCGAACTTCACCTACAATTCGTGGCAGATCTTCAGCTTCAGGATGATCTTCTATAACAAGAGGTTCATGCAGAAACTCAAAAATCCGTTCGATATAGGCGGCGGAATTGATCAAGGCATTAAAAAAGTTCGCCAGATTGATAACCGGCAGCCAGAAACGCCAGACATAACCTACGAAAGCGACAATGGCTCCTACAGATATCGGCTCGCCCGTTACTCTGTCTCTAAGCCAGATAGCACCAGCCACATAGAGCAAAGCTACAGTCGCGTTGGATACAGTATCAATAAACGGCCACATGGAAAGGTTGAGCATGATTGACTTCATCCAGCTCTTTCGATGTTCGTTAACCAGTCTGCCGTAAATATCTCGATTAGCCGCTTCACGAGCAAAGACCTGTGTGACATTCATGCCAATAATACTTTCCTGAGTATATGCGTTCAGGTTTGAGTTTTTCATGGAAAATGCCTGCTGCGCCTTACGCTGAGCGTTTTTCAGCAGCAAAATACCTAGCAGCAGCAACGGCAGGCCGGCAAGCGCGAACAAAGTTAAAACCGGATCAACCAGCAGCATGTAAAAGACGATGATCAACAAACTCAGCAGATCAACCAGGGAATTAACCAATCCGTTGGACAGTAAATCACTGACCTGATTGACATAATTAACCAGCCGCACCAGAATTTTCCCATGCGGCCTGTCATCAAAGTAAGTGAAGGGCAGCCTTTGCAGATGCCTGAACATATCAAGCCTGATATCATGGATGATGCTTTGTCCGATCCGGTTCATGTTTTTCATTCTGAAAGCGGTCATAAAGGCAACAATCACCACGATCAACGTGTATCCAAGCGCCATCAGAACCAGGCCCTGCACATTTCCCTGCGGAATCATAACATTAATGGCGTGCATCAGAAAAATAGGCGCCAGAAGATTCAGCGCGCTGGCCACAGCCATCGCGCTAAAAGTCATTCCCAGTTTTTTGCTGTATGGCCTGGTATAGAGCAACAAGCTTTTAAACTGCTGAAAATTAAACGGTGCCTCAAGGCTTTCATCCACATCATATCGGTTACGAGCCATACAGGTCACCTCCTTGTTCCAGCTGTTTAAGATCTGTCTCGCTCATACCCGCTTGCGTTATGAATATATCATAATAACGGCCATTGAGCTGCATTAAGCTGTCATGACGCCCCCGCTCAACAACTTGACCATCATCTATCACAAGGATTTCATCAGCGTGACGCACCGATGAGATTCGATGGGCAATGATAAAAACGGTTCGCTGGCCCGGCATGTCACGCAAAGCCTGCTGAATATCGTGCTCGGTTTCCATGTCCACAGCAGAAGTCGTATCATCAAGAATCAGAATTTTAGGATCCATAGCCAACGCCCTGGCCAGCGCGATACGCTGGCGCTGGCCACCGGAAAGGCCAACGCCGCGCTCCCCTATGATTGTATCGTACCCTTCCGGGGTTTTACGGATAAACTCATCAGCAGATGCTGCTTTGGCAGCAGATACAACCTTCTCCATCGGAGCGTCAGGTACACCATAAGCGATATTACCTTCAATGGTGTCTGAGAACAGAAAAACCTCCTGCATAACCATACCTATGTTGCGGCGCAGCTGCTGCAGGTTATAATCGCGGACATCTACATCATCAACGAGTATTTCTCCAAATGTTGTATCATAAAGCCTTGGCATCAAACTAACAAGGCTGCTTTTCCCGGCACCTGTGAGCCCTACCAGACCAATGGTCTGTCCAGGCTGGGCGATCAGATTGATGTTACTAAGTGAGGGCTGAAGCGCGTAGCCTTTCCGCTCACCATAAGTGAAAGTCACGTTTCTGAACTCCACTTTCCCGTTTATAGCCAGAGCTTCTCCTGACAGCTGGTCTAGTTCTGCCTCATCAGTCTGATCAGCGTCAGGAGACTTTATCTTCGATCGTTCTATGAGAAGATCCAGCACCTTATTTGCTGACGTTGAGTAGCGCTGCACCTCATTCATAATATTACCTGCCATCCGCATCGGATTATTCAGGACAAAAAGCAAGCCGTTGAAAGTTACCAGTCCGCCCAGTGTTAATTCGCCGCGGATCACCAGCAGTCCGCCGACAAGGATAACCAGCACAATCATAAAGTTAGCCAGGCCATCAAGTACTGGTAAGAACCTGATGACCATATCGGCATGCTTCATGTGTGCCTCGCGATATCCCTGGTTTTCTTTCTCGAATTTTTCTTCTTCATACTCATATCGCGCGAATGCTCGTGTAACACGATTACCGGCGATATTTTGCTGCACGACTGAATTGAGCCGTGAAAAAGCTTCACGAATTTCTCCCCAGACGGGTCGAATCGTTCTTCCCAGTCTGTAAGTGATTATGAAAATAAACGGACTCACTACCAGCGCCACAAGAGCCAGTTTCCAGTTAACCGTAAACACATAAAGCGTACCAAAAACAAAGAGGACCAGATTCTCAACACTGGCGAAAACAGTAAAACCAATAAAATGGCGAATCATCTCAATATCGCCTGTCATTTTAGCCATTAAATCGCCTGTTCTGGTTCTGCCGTAAAAAAGCGCATCCAGATTCTGGAGATGCCGATACATCCCCTTTCGCAGCCGTACAATAGAATCCTGCGCGCAATACTCAAAATGATAACGAAAAAAAACAACCAGACATGATCTCAATAGAGGTACCGCGATCAATAAGGTAATGTATACCGGGAGCATATTCATTCTTCTGTCGATTAAGACATCATCAACCAGCAGACCTGTTAACGTCGCCGGAACAACGCTCATAGATACAGCGGCCAGGTTAACGAAAATTGCCATCAGATACCGGTAACGCACTGGTTTTATCAGATAGAAAAACCATTTAAACGGCCGGTTGGCATATATGTATGCCGACTGATGCAATTCGGCCTGATCAAACTTCGTTCGTCGTTTTTTCAAATCCTCACCGCCAAGCATCTGCTGGGCTTATGTCACCCAATAAGCATTCTTCTCAAAGACTATGACTATCGCCATGATTTTATCGCTATCAAATCAAAAATACAACCCGTGAGACTTTTTCTGCTGTTTTTTTATGTTTGACCAGATATAGCAAGGATAAGGGCTGCATAATTAGCCAAGATAACGTAGTTTTTTCGTACAACTTCATTCTATATCCGGGTTTTTCCGTGCAGAATTTACTTTTTCAAATGAAGGCATTTGTTATAACTCATATAATTTTAGCTTGACAATCAAAGAAGATCGAATTATCATGGTCTCAATCACATCAGCTGTAAAGTTGATGTCATAGTAAAACTGTTGAGTGAAAAGAGTACGAATGATCCAGTCAGCCCAGAGAGCTGCCGATGGTGTGAAAGCAGTCTGGCGATCATGAGGAATGGTTTCACGAGGGTGGCCCGAAAGATAGAAGTTTTGTTAACTCTTATCTTGTAGGCGTCAACGGGGATCCGACCCGTTATCCG
>SLMY01000136.1 GCA_007133255.1 Clostridiales bacterium | reverse complement strand
CAGTCATGGGCGTTTCTTCTCGTTAATTTATGGTTATTTTTGTGATAAGATACAATTATCTTGACAAAAAATGAGGTGGACAGATGAGACGCATTAAAACCGCGATTATCGGACAAGGCAGAAGCGGCAGAGATATCCATGGCCGTTATTTAAAAACGGATAACCGCTATGATGTTTGCGCGATTGTTGATGAACTTAGTGTCAGACGTGATATTGCCGCGAAGGAATGGACCTGTCCAATCTATGCCCGCTATGAGGACTTGTTTGGCAGTGAGGATCTGGATCTGGTGGTGAACGCGTCGTTTAGTCATCAGCACGCCCCGATTACAGCAGATCTGCTACAGCACGGATTTCATGTTATAAATGAAAAACCAGCCGCCTCGACAGCTGCTGAAGTAAGACATCTTGATCAAACAGCAAAGGAAAACCAAAAAGTGCTGGCTTTTTTTCAACAGTCAAGATTCGCGCCTTATTATGAGCAGATAAAAAGCGTCCTGGCTTCCGGGAAGCTGGGTCGAATTGTCCAGATAAGCTTGAAATTCAACGGTTTTGCCCGCCGCTGGGACTGGCAGTGCAGCCGTTCTTTTCAAGGTGGCAGCTTATTTAATACCGGACCCCATCCGCTTGACCAGGCGCTGGACTTAATTGATTTCAAGACAGAAGGCATTCAGATTTTTTGTCAGATGGACCAGGCCAATACGTTTGGTGACGCTGAGGATTATGTGAAACTGGTCATGCGTGGTCAGGATATTCCACTGATTGATCTTGAGATATCATCCTGCGATGCCTACGCGGACCAGTTGTATCATATTCAAGGAACACGCGGCGGGTTAAAAGGAACGATGACCAGCCTTAACTGGCGGTATTTTAAAACAGAAGAAGCGCCGGTTCAGAAACTGATCACGTCATCATTGCAGACTAAAGACGGCCTTCCAATGTATTGCGGTGAGAAACTATCCTGGTATGATGAATCATGGGCCACTGAAGACGCTCGTGTTTTCACTGATGCTGTTGGTCGGTTTTATGACCATGTTTATCAGGCTGTTACCATGGACAAACCGCTGCCGATAACAGCCGGGCAAATAGAAAAGCAGCTGCATGTTATAGAAACATGTCATGAGCAAAACCAGAAATGACCGTATATCAATGCGCGATAACAACGTGCTCCTGAATTCGTTTTGTTTAATTTGATTGATCTATCCAGGGAGACATAGGAATGAGTAAAATAAAGCAGGATATCGATAAGCTGATAATCCGAACGCTTTCACCCGCGACTGGTTTGCCTGGGCGAATAGCCTTTTTGCTGACTGGGTTTATCAGCTGATGATTGAAAAACCATATTTGCTGGAATCGTGACGCACAAGCCTGGATCATGCTTAATCAGCTGTCCATGACATGCGTAATCATTTTTTCAAATACAGCCTGTACCCGTTTTGCCAGGTACAGGCTGTTTTCTGGTTTTGTGCTTGTTTTTACACACAGGTATTATGTTAAATATGTTACGACATTTAAGAAACTGTAAAAAATGTGACATTATTCCGCATCTTGTTTATTTTCGTGCAAGACATGGTATAATCTGGAGTCATTAGAAAAAACTGATTTGATTTTCTGGAGATTAAATGAAAAATAAGTATTTTAGTTTTGTTCTGCTGCTTCTAGCAGGCATTATAGTCTTTTCAGGTCTGGCAGGCAGTGGCGTGAAAAGTGTCCTGGGAAATAATGAGCCGATGCCGGACAGCCAGCGGGAATCTTTTTTATCTGCGGAAATTGACCAAAATGATGCACTTATTTCTCAAGAAATAAATGTTACAGAAAAGAAAAATTTAACAATGTCGCATGAAAAAGCGATAAAACTGATTTATGACTTGGATATCCTGCAAGATCAATTTCTTTATCGACAGTATACTGATACTGATCCGTTAAGTGGACAAGTATCTGATCATGCGTCTGATCAACAGCAGTTTCCAACAAAGCAGCAGACACCAACCTCTGAGTTAACATCTAGACAGGCATCAACAGCCACGCCAACTCCCGGGCCAACGGCAACCCCGGCACCAACAGCCACGCCGACTCCCAGGCCAACGGCAGCCCCGGCACCAACAGCCACGCCGACTCCCAGGCCAACGGCAGCCCCGGCACCAACAGCCACGCCGACTCCCAAGCCAACGGCAGCCCCGGCACCAACAGCCACGCCAACGCCAAAACCTACAGCAACCCCAACCCCGACAATCGCGCCTGATGACCTTGCCTACTGGCGAAATCAACCGGTAAAAGCATGGATTGATGAGATTTTCAGACTGGTCAATGTTGAGCGGCAGGCAAGAAATCTGTCTGCTTTACGATATCCGTCCGCTGATTTAAGTCAGGCTGCCGCGGTCAGAGCAGAAGAAATATCGCTTTCTTCTGATACATTCAGCCATGACCGTCCAAATGGAGACAGTTGTTTTACGGTTCTTGACGAATACAGTATTTCGAGAAGTTACGCTGGTGAAAACCTGCTCAGAAGCACAACAGGTATGCTCACACCGAATCAAATGGTCCAGGCATGGATGGATTCAGAAGGTCATCGAAAAAATATTCTGGGTGTTCAGTTTACATCTGTTGGCATTGGTTTTTATCAGTGTTCTGGGACTGATTATGTATCTCAGCTTTTTATTGGCTAAACCAAAAACTCGTGACTTCAGATGTGATAGGGTGAACCCTCCCCACCTGCGGCTTAGAAGGGGATCGCGCACAATTGTTTTGTGCATTAGCTGATGTCAACATCATCAGCTGAATCAATCTGAGATCCATTTGACGGACTCAAGACTTCAATCACTTGTGATTGATTTTTTTCAGCATCAGCGTTTGTTTTTGATATAATTAATTTGGCAGGTTCAAGCTGTTTAACAAAACTTTAAACAGACTTGGCAGCTGTTGATGTGAAATTAAATTTATAGGAGAACGGTATTGTGAATATGGAAGGTATGACCATGCGCAAAACTAAAATAATCTGTACAATGGGACCAGCACTTGATCAGGATGATGTGCTGCGCTCACTTCTGGAACAGGGCATGAATGTCGCCAGGCTTAATTTTTCACATGGTTCACATGAGGAGCATAAAAAGAGAATTGAACGTATACGGCGTTTATGTGAAAACATGGGGAGGAGTCTGGCGCTCTTGCTTGATACAAGAGGACCTGAAATCAGAACAGGAATATTTGACGGCGGGCATGTCATGTTTCATGAAGGCGATCAGGTCACAGTTAGAGCGACCGACGAAACCGGGCATGGATCACTCATACCAGTAACATACGACAACATACATCAGGATATTCGAAAAAACTCAAGAATATTGATTGATGATGGTCTGATTGAACTGGCTGTACTGCAAATTGATGGCAAGGATATTCATTGTGAGGTTTGTAATGGCGGGCTTGTGTCTGACAGAAAAAGTGTCAATTTGCCGGATGTTGAAACAAATCTTCCGCCGCTGACAGATAAAGATATTGCTGATATTCAGTTTGCTGTAGATCATGATATTGATTTTATCGCTGCCTCTTTTGTCAGAAAAGCATCTGATATCATGGAGATAAGAAAAGTTCTGAATAAACTTCATGGAGAACAACTTCATCTGATAGCTAAAATTGAGAACAGAGAAGGTGTTAATAATTTTGATGAGATTCTGAAAGTATCAGATGGCATCATGGTTGCCCGTGGCGACCTGGGTGTGGAAATTCCCATGCAGGAAGTCCCGATGCTGCAGAAGACTATGATAGAGAAGTGTTATAAAATTGGTAAACCTTGTATAACAGCGACACAAATGCTGGATTCAATGATTCGTAATCCAAGGCCCACCCGTGCCGAAGTCAGCGACGTGGCTAACGCGATAATAGACGGGACCAGCGCGGTTATGCTGTCTGGTGAAACCTCGATAGGACGTTATCCAGTCGAAAGCCTGAGAATGATGGACAGTATCGCCAGGCAAACTGAACACTCAATTGATTACTGGAAATACTTTCAGTCAGGACAATACGATATGGTTCCAAGTGTAGCTAACGCCATCAGCCATGCGACTTGCACCACAGCGATGGACTTGAAAGCTTCAGCTATTGTTGCTGTAACACATAGCGGCAGAACAGCCCGTCTTATTTCTCGGTTCAGACCGGAATGCCCGATAATCGCTACAACTGTCTCAGAAAAGTCACTGCGCCAGCTGACGCTTTCCTGGGGTGTCTATCCTTATCTGGTCAGCGAAGTGACGTCGACAGATGAGATGTTCGAGCAGGGAATCAGCAAAGCACTCGAATCCGGCGCGGTTCAGAATGGCGATGTCATTGTTATAACGGGCGGTACACCCATTGGTATAAGCGGGACAACAAACACACTCAAGGTTCAGACAGTCGGCTCGGTTCTGGCCAGCGGTCTGAGTATTGGCAAAGGGAAAACCAGTGGAGAAGTCCTGGTGGTAAACGATGCGGAAAGCATTCAACATGCGGCTAATCAAAGTGATTTTATTATGGTGGCCCGTTCAACTAATAACGCGCTGCTGCCTGTGGTCAGGCGCGCGAGGGCGATGATCGTGGAAGACGAAGATCCGTCCGGACACGCGATCACACTGGCTATGGCGCTGGATATTCCGGTGATCTATGCCTGTGAAAACGCGACAAAACTTCTGAAAAACGGAACTATTGTCAGCATTGATTTTGACCGCGGTATCATCAGCTGATCGCTTTTTCTTTCAGTGTTCTTAGATCATGCCCGCTGGGGTTCTGGAAAACACGAAGCCCGAAATTAGGCGCGGCAGCCAGGATATGATCAAATATGTCCGCCTGTATCATTTCATATTCCGGCCAGCTGGTGGTTTTGGTAAACATATAAAGTTCAATTGGCAAGCCATATTCTTTTGGCGGCAGCTGACGCACCATCTGGATCATATCCTGATGAATCTGGGTGTGATTACGGATATACCGCTGGATATAAGCTCTGAAGGTACCAATATTGGTCATATGCCGGCCATTCACAGGATGGCTGGCATCTATCTGATGCGCCTGGTTGTAGGCAGCGATTTCTGCTTCTTTTCGTTCAACATAATCTTTAAGATAAACAATGCGTTTGTATTCTTCTATCATCTGCGGTGTGCAGAAGCTGATACTGCTTGTATCAATATAAAATGAGCGCATAATACGTCGGCCGCCTGCTTCCTGCATGCCGCGCCAGTTTCGAAAAGAATCCTTTACCAGAGCATGCGGCGGTATGGTTGTGATAGTCCGGTCAAAATTCTCAACTTTAACAGTCGTCAGTGATATTTCAATGACATCACCATCGGCGTTATATTTTGGCATCTCAATCCAGTCACCAATCCGAACCATATCATTGGAAGCAAGCTGTATTCCCACGACCAGTCCAAGAATCGAATCCTGAAAAATCAGCAGGATGACAGCTGTCATGGCACCAATACCGGAAAGCAAAATGATGGGGCTTTCACCTATTAGTTTTGAGATCATGACCACGCCGGCAATAACATAAACAAAGACTTTTATACCCTGCAGATAACCTTTTATCGGCTTCTGCCTGGCGACTTCATGCTGGTTGTAAATATCATCGATCGCGTCAAGAGTCGCGCTGAAAACACCAATGACCAGGATGATCAGGTAAATAAAACCTATACGTTCTACAATTGCTTCATAAGCT
>SLMY01000195.1 GCA_007133255.1 Clostridiales bacterium | reverse complement strand
GTGTTTTGCCATAAGTCGTCATCACCTGTTCAAAATAATGCGCGATGATAAAATGGTGGTCCCTGGATAAAGGGCATGGGCAGACGGGAAATGACTGGAACAAATATATAAAACAGACGGGAGTGATCGTGTGCAAGGTCAGCCGATAACGATATTAGGATCAACTGGATCAATTGGGACACAGACTTTAGAAGTATGTGCTCATCTTCATAGGCCGGTTGCCGCGCTGGCGGCAGGCTATCAGATTGATCTGCTTGAAAAGCAGGTCCGTCAATTTAAGCCGCGTCTGGTCAGTGTCGCGCGGGAGCAGGACGCGGTGAAGCTCAGGGAACGTCTGCGTGATGTTTCTCCAGCTGTGGAAGTGATGTTTGGTCGTGAAGGAAACCTGGCTGTCGCGACAATCAGTGAAGCGAAAATGGTTGTCGCCGCTATGGTTGGTGCCGCCGGTCTGGAACCGGTTATGGCGGCGATAAAAGCTGGTAAGGCGATCGCGCTGGCTAACAAGGAAACGCTGGTAACCGGAGGCGCGCTGGTTGTGCCGATGCTTCAGGAATATGACGGCACCTTGTATCCGGTAGACAGCGAACATTCAGCTATCTGGCAGTGTCTGGCAGGAACAGCTCCGGACAGTTTGCAGCGTATTTTACTCACGGCCTCCGGCGGCCCGTTTCGCGGCTACAGCCAGCAGCAGCTGCAGAAGGTAAAAGTGGAAGATGCCCTGAAACATCCAACCTGGCAGATGGGCGGGAAAATAACGATCGATTCGGCTACTTTGATGAACAAGGGGCTGGAAGTGATTGAAGCAAGCTGGCTGTTTGGCTGTCCGGCTGAACAGATAGAAGTTGTTATTCATCCGCAGAGTATTATTCATTCCATGATAGAGCTGCGGGACGGATCGGTACTGGCCCAGATGGGTTTTCCTGATATGAAACTGCCGATTCAACTGGCACTGACCTGGCCGGCTCGCCTGCCGCCCGGCGGCCAGCCGCGGTTTGATCCATTTTCGCCGAAAGCGAGTCAGCTGACATTTGAGCAGCCTGACCTGGATAATTTCCCGCTGCTGGTCCGGGCTTACGACGCTGCCAGGCAGGGAGGCACCCTGCCGGCTGTGATGAACGCCGCTAATGAAACGGCTGTTGAGCGTTTCCTTGGACGGCAGATTAGTTTTACAGATATTGCCAAAGATGTAGAGCGGTGCATGGAAGCGCATCTTAAAAATGGATATCAGTCTAGTTTTTCCTATGAAGACCTGATGGAAGCAGATAACTGGGCCAGAAAATATGTTAAGGAGTTATAACGAATGGGTGTCGCTATTGGTTTATTAATTTTAAGTGTGATGATGATCGTGCACGAACTGGGGCACTATCTGACCGGACGCAGGCTCGGTTTTGAGATAGAGGAGTTTTCTATATTTATGGGTCCCGTCCTTTTTTCGTGGCGGAGAAATAATATAAAGTACAGTCTCAAACTGCTGCCGATCGGCGCGTCTGTAAGATTCGCGGGCGAGTACGACGAACTGGACAAACAAAATGACAATCCTGGTTTTTTCTATAATCGTCCGAAATGGGCCAGAGCGATCGTGATCAGTACCGGACCGGCGCTGAATCTGCTTTCGGGTGTGCTGGCCTTTCTGATTATGTTCTCATCGTTTGGGTATACCCTTCCGGTCATCGGCGAGATCGCCGAGAACTCGCTGGCTGCTGAAACTGACCTGGAAGTGGGTGACCGGATCTTGCGCGCTAATAATCAGCCCGTTCGCACCACGCTGGATTATAATGGCGCTGAGATGTTTCTGGGCGCGGATCAGCCAATGGAACTGCTGGTCAGAAAAAGCAGCGGTGAAAAGACAACTGTTGTCATGGAACCGCAATGGCGTGACAACTATCGGCTGGGTATCACCATCCAGATGTCACAGGACCAGGCTACAGCTGTGGTGAACGAAGTGGATCCTGAATCGAATCAGGGTGAGCCGGTTCTGCAGCCTGGAGATGTGCTGCTGGCGGCTAATGGCGTTCCGTTCCAGGATTCAGAACGTTTTAACGCGGAAATCGCGCAAAGCGGCCATCAGCCGCTTGAGATTGATATCCTGCGCGATGGCGAGCCCAAGACTGTGACAATGACAGCCAGCCGGTATCAGGATCCGGTACCCCGCGGACTCTACTTTGAGTCCAGCCAGGCCTTTATTCCGGCAATCGGCCAGGCTTTCCAGTGGTCCTGGTCAATTGTCAAAGTTACCGTTCGCAGCATCGGCATGTTGTTCAGCGGCGCGCTCAGGCCGCAGGATACACTGGCCGGACCGGTTGGTGTTGTCACCATGATCAGCGATGTTGTCAGCCAGGAACAGCCGCTCAGCGAAAAAGTGTTCCAGCTGCTCTGGATGTTTGCTTTAATCTCGGTCAGTCTCGGCTTTATGAACTTGCTGCCCATACCGCCCCTCGACGGCAACCATCTGATTCTCATTGGTGTTGAGGCGATACGCGGCAAACGATTATCGTTACGCACACAAAGCCTGATCGGCATGATCGGCTTCGCGCTGATTATCCTGCTGGCCCTGGCCGGGCTGACTTTCGATCTGCTGCGGCTGACCGGCCGCTGACGCCAGCTGCTGAACTGAGCATACGTTGAAAGGATTCTAGCGTGATGTTGTCCTATCCAAGACGAAAAACAAAAAAGGTGATGGTCGGCGGCCTGGCCATTGGCGGTGACGCTCCTGTTGTTGTGCAGTCGATGAACAATACAGATACACGTGATGCAGACGCGTCACTGCGGCAGATTCTGCAGCTGGCCGAGGCTGGATGCGAGATAAGCCGCCTGGCTGTGCCCGACATGGAAGCAGCGGACGCTTTCGCCAGAATCCGCCGGCTCTCGCCGCTGCCGCTGGTAGCGGATATTCATTTTGATTACCGGCTGGCTCTGGCCGCGATCAACGCCGGTGCCGATAAGATCCGGATTAACCCCGGCAATATTGGCGACCCTGAGCGTGTCCGCCAGATTGCCGACGCGGCCAGAAAGGCAGGCATTCCGATACGGGTCGGTGTCAATTCCGGTTCGCTGAAACAAAGCCTGATCAACGCTCATGGCGGTGTGAACGAGGCCGCGATGACAGCCTCGGCACTTGACTCTGTCGCGATGCTTGAGCGTTTTGGTTTTGACCAGATTGTTCTTTCTATCAAGGCTTCTGATCCGGCTCTGGCCATTGCCGCCTATCGGCTGCTCTCGCGGAAAACCGATTACCCGCTGCATCTGGGCGTAACAGAAGCTGGTACGCTCCGTGAAGGTGTGATACGTTCAGCGGTTGGTATTGGTACCTTGTTGGCAGAAGGGATTGGTGATACGCTGAGAGTGTCGCTGACAGCAGATCCGGTTGAGGAAATTCACGCGGCTTACGCGATTTTAAAATCATTGGGACTGCGGCGCCGGGGACCTGAGCTGATCAGCTGTCCCACCTGCGGACGTACAGCGGTTGACTTGCAGAAGGTAGCTGAAACAGTAGAGGAAAAACTAAAATCGATCCGCCATCCGATACGCGTCGCTGTCATGGGCTGTGCCGTGAACGGACCCGGAGAAGCCCGGCACGCCGATATCGGTATCGCCGGCGGTAAAGGTGAGTTTCTTATTTTCAGAAAAGGCGAGATTTTACGTAAAGTCCCGCAGGAGGAAGCCGTTAAGGCTCTGATGGATGAAATAGACAAACTATGTGCTTCACTCAATTGAGTGAGCGACGTGTATATGACGGATGGTGAGACCCGAAGTGTTAAAGACAACAATATCAGAACTAATCAGAAAATGGGTGCCGGACCGGCAGCTGCAGGAACACGTCAGCGGCCTGACAGGTCTGGTGACGGGAATGACCATCAGGCGTGATGGTCATCTGCTGCTTGACTGCCTGATGGAAAGCCCGTGCGAGCCAGATCTGCTGTGCCGCATGGAAGAAGCGCTTGAACAGAATTTATCAGTGCATGAAGTACTGATCTGCCAGCGCTTCGCCAACCCGCTTTGTGAAAAAGAAAGCAGCCGTTATGCCGCGCGGATGGCTCCCTGGCTGCTGCGTCATCTGGGAAAAAAAGACGCGCTGATGGCGTCGATGCTGCGCCAGGCTTCCTTCGAGACTGATCAGAACGATAGCCAGGTGGCCGTCAGGCTGCATACAGTCTGCTGTGACCTGTTAGAGCCAAAACAAGTCAACCGTCTGAATGATTTGTTCTGCAGCCATGTAACGGCTCAGACTTCTTTTTGCCTGATCCCGGATAATGGTGATTTGCTTTCGTACACACAATCACTGGACCAGACTCATTATCAGCACGCGAACGCCGCGCACGCCGCGCTGGTGGCGGACAGGCCGCAGGCACAGCGGCCGCTTGCTTCAGATTCACTGGCCGGCCAGCCTGCCGGCCAGCCAGGCAATGGTCATAATCAAAACGGCGATTACCTTTCACCGGCGGACATGAACCGTACAAGCCAGAACGGGCAAAGACCGCACGCTGAAAAGAAACCGCTTCGCCGGCAGCCTCAGCCTGAAGGCGTTCTTTTTGGCCGGATGAATACACAGCTGACGCCGTCCGCCATTCAAAGCCTGAACAGTGAATCAGGCATGGTCCTGATTGAAGGTCAGGTGATTGACTATGAAAGCCGTCTGGTCAGCCAGGGCACGCGGCTCCTGATAAAATTCGCGCTGACAGATTATACCAGTTCTGTTACCTGTATCCTCTTCGCTAAGATTGAAGATGAAGAGCGCTTGTCAGCGATCTTGAATAATGCCTGGCTGCGGGTTCATGCCCAGATGTCCTTTGATTCTCAGTTCGCCAAAGATCTGCAGGCACGTGTGCTCGGTATTCAGCAGGGGCAGGCGCCGCAGCCGCGTCAGGACAGGGCGGCCGAAAAACGGATTGAGCTGCATGCCCATACCAAAATGAGCACAAAGGACGCTGTCTGTGACGCCAGTTCGCTGGTGAATGAAGCAGCGCGCCTGGGTCATCCGGCTATAGCGATCACTGATCATGGTGTGGTACAGTCATTCCCTGAAGCCGCGGAGGCGAGAGCTGCCTGTGCGCGCGATGGTCATAAACTGAAACTGATCTATGGCGTGGAAGGCTATCTGGTTGATGACGGGCCAACAGTCGCCTGGCAGATAGAAAACGCAACGTTAGACGAAGGCTTTATCGCGCTGGATGTAGAGACAACCGGGCTCAACCCGGCGATTGACCGTTTGATTGAAGTGGCAGCGGTTCGTTTTGAACCTGATGAAAACGGCGGGTTCAGGCCAGTTGAAACTAAGAAAAGCCTGCTTAATCCCGGCATACCTGTTTCACCAAAAACACAGGAACTGACCGGCATCACAACTGAACAGCTTCAAGGAGCGCCGGCGCCTCTGGATTTTCTTGAGGAACTGTCTGAATGGATGGGTGACTTGCCGGTTGTGGCGCATAACGCTTTTTTCGATCTGGGTTTTCTGCGTTACGAAGGCTTCAGAACCCGGGAAAAAAATGACCCGCGTGTGAAATTCAATCCACCGGTGGTAGATACGCTGGCAATGGCACGCGCGTTCCTGCCTGAGCTGGATAACCACAAGCTCAAGACTGTCTGCGACTATCTGCAAGTCAGGCTCGATTGTCATCACCGGGCAGAGGCTGACGCGATTGCCTGTGGTGAGATCTTCATAAAAATCCTGCAGCGTCTGGGCATAAAGAATCTGGACCAGCTGAACCAGAAAGCCGGCCATCTGCCTGAAGAAGAAATACTGGCCCATCGCCAGAAGGTTTTTCATATTATCCTGCTTGCCGCTGATGAACTGGGCCTTTACAATCTGTACCGGCTGATTTCGTTAACCCATACAAAATATTTTC
>SLMY01000216.1 GCA_007133255.1 Clostridiales bacterium | reverse complement strand
TTGATTTTTGCATATGCATTATTTTTTGCATAATCAGGATTATTTTTTGATTATGCACGGCTACCAGCTGTCCTGTCAGAAAAGCTGCAGCGACGGCCGGGCGTTCAGCGACCAGTCTGCCCGTTCACCTTTGATATAAGCCTGGTAGCCGGCTGCGGCGATCATCGCCGCGTTGTCTGTGCAGAGGATGAGCGGCGGCACTGTCAATTTCACACCATACGCGTCAGCTTTTTCCTGCATGCTGGCTCTCAGTTTTGAATTAGCGGCGACTCCGCCTGCGATCGCGAGCTGTGTGTCACCATGCTGCTTAACAGCCTCAAAGGTGTGTTCCACCAGCACATCAACGATCGCCTGCTGAAAGCTGGCCGCGAAATCAGATCTTGAGACCAAGTCCTGCCAGGTTTTTCCCTGACGCTCTGCCTGCTGGTTCAGCCGGTTCAGCTGATTCAGGGCGGCTGTTTTCAAACCGCTGAAAGAAAAGTCAAGGCTATCGGCGAAATGGGTTCGCGGCAAGGTTAAGGCATCGGTCCGGCCGCCTTTCGCGGCCTGATCAATTAAAGGTCCGCCCGGATAACCCAGGCCGATCGCACGGGCGATTTTATCAAACGCCTCACCGGCCGCGTCATCGCGGGTTCGAGCCAGCACCTCATACGTCTGGTCTTCCCGGACCCGGACCAGATGACTGTGGCCGCCCGATACAACCAGGCAAAGAAACGGCGCTTCCAGGGTTTGTTCCGCCAAATAATTCGCGGCGATATGACCAGCGATATGCTGCACACCCACCAGGGGTTTATCGGCAGCCCAGGCAAGGCCTTTCGCGGCTGATAAGCCAACCAGAAGCGCGCCCACCAGCCCCGGACCTTCTGTTACCGCGACGGCGCTGATGTCTTTAAGCTTGACACCGGCTTGCAGCAGCGCCTGGTCTATCACAGGCAAAATGGTCTCAATATGCTTGCGCGAGGCGATTTCCGGTACCACACCGCCGTACTGTTTGTGCAGCTCAGCCTGAGAAGCGATCACATTGGACAGGATAACCCGGCCGTCGGCCACAACCGCGGCCGCTGTTTCGTCGCACGATGATTCAATCCCCAGGATCAGCACCTGATCTCGCGCCTGCGCCATCTGCTTTGCACCGCTTGCTGAGGTGCTCTGTTTCCTTTTATTTTGCTGCGGCGTCTCATCGCGTGCCGATTTGGCCATCCTGTTCACCTCCTGTTCTCTTTTCTCTGGTTCATCTGGCATCTACCAATCATGGATCAGCATGCTCACGTAAATTATGATGAATCTATTTATAGTGTCCTGCGGCGTCAGTTGAATACCAGCTGCGTGAAAGTCTGATCAATTAAAACCAGAATTCCAAGAACCAGAACATACACAGCACAGATCATAAAGGCTTTACCTTTCAGCTTACGCAGCATCCACTCCATGGCCAGCCATCCGGCGATGAATGAAGCCAGCACGCCCACCAGAAGCTTGCCAAGGCCTAGTGTTTCTAAAGCCGCGCCCTCACCGGCGATCAGGTCACGCAAATCAAAAACAAACCCGCCCAGTATAGCCGGTATCGACATCAGAAATGAAAAGCGGATCGCTTTTTTTCGGTCTACTTTCGCGATCAGCAGTGCCGTTAAGGTTGATCCAGATCTGGATACACCGGGTAAAATGGCGATCGCCTGACCGATACCGGCCAGAATCGCTTCCAGATAACCCACCTCTTTGCCATCTATGCCGATACTGGTGTTCTTTTCTTTCTCAGCTGCATTTTTGTCGTCTGGCATATTTCTTTCATCAGCTCCAGGTTTATGTTGTTTGTCCTGGCCGACTTTCGTTTCAGACTTTATAGCTGTTTGAGCGGTGTCCGCGGTTTTCGCCTGTTCTGCCTCACTATTTGTCCGGGCTGCCATTTTCTTGTCATCACCGCGGCCAAAAAGGACAATCATCATAAGAAACACACCTGTGATCAAAAATGAATAACCCAGAAAATGGCCGCCGAAAATGTCGGAGAGCCGGCTGTGAATCAAAAAAGCGACTATCACAGTGGGAATGGTCGCGATCATAATTTTCCAGGTGCGCGGTCCCAGAATATCACGCAGGATTTCCATAATCTCACGCCGCATGACAATAAAAACAGACATTAAGGAACCCATATGGACCCAGGCGCTGAGCGTGAACATCGCGTCGGGATCTGTATTAAAAATTCGGCCCAGCAATGAAAGATGTCCCGAACTGCTAATTGGAATAAATTCCGTTACACCCTGGACCAGGCCAAAAATAATCGCTTCAATCAATGTCATCTTATTCCTCCAGTTTAATGAATAACATTCAATACACGCATAGGGTCTACAGAAAGTTTTAAACACAGTCGCAGTCAATTTTATCACAAAAAAAGGTGCTTCGCATGATATAATCGTATGCGATCAACCAATATACTGCAATGAGCCGCGTATCCATGCATAATGGAGTCGGCAAAACCTTCTTATAACTCATTTTGATCGCTAAACTCAGTTTAAACGCAGGAGATTAACATGCCCTCAAGGCTTAGTGTAAAACATATTACAGTTAAACGTAAACGCCGGCCTTTTTTAATCAGGACGGTTGTCATCATTTCGCTTCTGGCCCTTGTTCTGCTGGCAGGATCCATTTTGTCTTTATCCACAGCCAATGAGCTGATGCGTGCGCCGGCCAGACCGCTGCAGACGATCAGCAGCAATGTCATGCCATCTTACCAGCTGGCCAGTTTCACATCGCTCAACGAGCAAAGCATGCTCAGCGGCTGGTTCTTCCAGTCGCAGGGGCCAGCTGTCAGCACTATCATTCTGGTCCATAACCAGGGCGATAATCGCTTTGTGCTGGGACTTGACAGCCCGCCGTTTTTTGAGTATCTCACAGAACGAGGGTTTAATGTGCTGGCCTTTGATCTGCGTAATGCCGGGCGTTCCGATGGTGATCTGTCCGGCTATGGCTACGCGGAATGGGAAGATGTCCTGGCCGCTATCCGGTATGTCAGACGCGTTGCCAGCACCCGTGATGTGTTGCTTTATGGTTTTGGTACAGGTGTTACCGCGACACTGGTCGCTTTCGATCAGCTGCCGCGGCCAGGACAGGAAGATCTGGATGATTATCCGCGGGATATTCGTGATTTGAGTTTCGACCAGGGTTATATCCGCGGTCTGCTGCTTGATACCCCCGCCAGCTCCGCTGATGACTATATACGTCCCGACCTTCAGGACCAGGGATTTCTTGGCCGTTACCTGCTGCAGTATAGTGTTCCCTACGCGATCCGGCTTTCGACTGGCGGTATCCAAAGGCCGAATCTGGTTGGGATTATATCCCGCGCGCAGATACCGGTTTTTATCGCCGGCAGCGACAGCGACAGCCGCATTTCTGATGAACAGACGCGAACGTTCATTGATGAACGGCAGCGCCTGCATCCCGACACCACGGTTGTCTTTCAAAGCAGCGCTTCCGGTACAATGAGTAGTTATATTGAAGACCCGGATGGGTACGAAGCAGCCCTTAACCAGTATTTCACCCGGTATTTCACGGCCAGATAAACCCTTTCTTCCAGAGGAACAGGTGTTCTAAATCAGATGTCTATCGGTAAAAAAGGTCTTCATTTAAAGGTTTTCCCAGTCCATAAGGCTTTATCCCATCTGGTATGTCAAGGTCGATTCACGCACGCGTTTCCATCTGCCATCGTCAATTCCTCATCTTCCAGAAGCAGTCGATATACGCACGCGTTTCCAGTGCGTCAAGTGTATGATCGGGGAAATGGCATCAGGTCATTAGACACACGCGCCGCACGCGTTTCCAGACGTTCCTGGCTAAACAGACAGCGGGTTTTCTAGAATTTTTTTGATCGGATCATTGAGATTATCAGAAAAAGCAAAATAGCCACCGCAATTACCAAACCGCCGCGAAGGATCAGCACGTTCAATCTCGACATTTCCGGTCCGGCGCCGGCTGTCATGCTGGTACCAATGATAATACCGGCGACAATTATACTCACACCCAGCAAAATCAGGCTGAATGAGATACGATTAAAAATGCTGTCGAGGTGTTTTTGCACCTTATCAATATCTTTGAGCTCAAACTCAATTCTGTACTCATCATCTTCCAGCTTATGAAAGAAATTGACAAAAAACGTCGGCAGCAAGCGCAGCAGCCGGTAATAGTCTGAGCCGGTACGCTGAACCTGTCTGCCAATCTCATCAAACGACAGGCGTTCTTTCATCAGGCGTGACGCTACCGGTTTCATTAAGGTCAGCAGATTCAGGTCTGGATCTAATTTTTCCAGCAGACCCTGCAATGTAATCAGAACTTTCGAGATCAGCGTAAAGGCGGCAGGCAATCTGATTTTATAGGTGAACGCCAGCTGAAAAATTTCCGCCAGCAGCTCTCCTACCTTTATCTCGTTCACCGGCAATGACATATATTGTTCAAGCAGCCGTTCAATATCAGCTTCAAAATGACGCAGATTAACACGCTGGCGCATGGTATTCATGTCAAGAAACGCCTGAACTACCTGATGCGCGTCTTGTGTGGCTATGCCCACAAACATGTCCGCCAGAATTTTTCGTTTATTCTCATTGAGCCGCCCAACCATACCCAAGTCAAGAAAAACCAGGCTGCCGTCATCTTGAATAATCAGGTTTCCAGGATGCGGATCAGCATGAAAAAATCCCTGGATAAAAATCTGCTCACTGATACAGCTTGCCAGTCTTTTGCCCAGTTCAGTCAGATCAATACCGGCATTTTTCATTTCTGCTGTCTGGCTGATCCTGTATCCTGTTACATAACTCATGGTCAATACTTTATCTGTAGTATAAATCCAGTGAACAAGGGGTACATCAACCATCGGCTGTTTGGAAAAAAGCCGCTTGAAGATGTCAGCGTTCTCACCTTCCTTGCGAAAATCAAGTTCCTGATGAATCGTCCGGTCCAGCTCGCTGAGCATACCGGAAAAATCGTACAGATCTCCGTACTTTGTCCGGTTCTCAATAAAATGAACCAGATCGCTTAATATATCCAGATCTATTTCTATACTTTCACTGATACCCGGACGCTGGACTTTAACCACGACCTGTTTACCCGTCGGCAGGGTTGCCTGATGGACCTGCGACAGGGAGGCGGCTGCCAGCGGTCTTTGTCTGAAGTCAGAAAAAATCGCTTCAAGCGGCTCTGAAAAAGACATTTCAATGACGTCTTTAACTTCATCAAAGGGAAAAGGATTCACCGCTTCCTGCAGCTTAGATAATTCCTGGGCTACTTCAGGTGAAACGATATCTGGCCGCGTGCTGATAATCTGGCCGATTTTAATAAAGGTCGGCCCCAGCTCCTCGCACGACATACGAAGACGCTCGCCCACTGTCAGACGAGCGTTTCCAGCTTTTTCCGCTGACTGAGCCATGACACTTTTTTTCCGAAGCTTTAGATAGGAAAAAAGCCCGGCTTGTTCCAGCATCACGGCAAAGCCATTTCGCGCTAAGACACGAATAATCTGGCGGTATCTTTTTAAGTGCCTTTGCCTTGCCATGGCTGTCAGGACTTACTGCTCAGGTCCATTTCTTTCAGGACTTCCTGGACTTGCTCACGGACAATACTGGCCATTTTTTCCTGGTCAATCAGGTCGTCTTTACGAGCCAGATCCATCTGATCAATGACTTTTCTAACTTCCTTGCTGACAAGTCTGTTGAGCTCATCACGCTGAGCCTCACCCTTTTTAACCAGGTCACCGGCAAACTCGCGGGCTTCCTTTTGTGACAGCTCCCCTTTGCGAACCATATCTTCAACCGTCTCTTCAATTCTCTCGCGAGACCATTCAGCCATGCCTATACCAAAACTAAGAGATTTTTCGAAAAAAGATTTAACGTCTGACATAATAT
>SLMY01000026.1 GCA_007133255.1 Clostridiales bacterium | reverse complement strand
TTTTTCTTCTTTTGTATCCGCAGCGGCATCGGTTCGCCTGAGCGCAGCATCTGGCGCATATAAAGCTTTGTCTTCTTCCATCCGGATTGGGCTGTTGAGCTCATCTCGTCTAACCTGACTTCGTCTTTTATCTATGTGCTGATCAACATAATGCTCACTGATATAACTGGACACATTGCCCAGCAGTTTTTCGCTGATCACAAACGTGTCGCGGTCAAAGACGACCAGATAAACGTCAAGCTCGTGCTGCTCCAGAAAGATTTGAATGGTTTCAGTTGCCACCTGCAAAGCCTGTGCTTTCGGGTAGCCGTATATGCCGCTGGATATCAGCGGAAAGGCAATACTGCCGCAGTTGTTCTCAGCGGCCAGTTTCAGGCTGTTACGGTAACAGGCCTGCAGCAGTTCTTTTTCTCCGTGCCGCCCATCCTGATAAACCGGACCGGCTGTATGAATAATAACGCGAGCCGGCAGATCAAAACCCGGCGTCAAAACGGCCTCCCCTGTCTGAATCGGCGCGAGCTCATCGCAGGCTGCCTGCAATTTATCCGCGCCGGCTGACCTAAAGATGGCGCCGCAGACACCGCCTCCCTGCGTAAGCCCGGTGTTGGCGGCGTTAACAATCGCGTCAACCTTCATTTTCGTGATGTCGTTACGGATAATCGAAAAAGGCATAGAACCACTCCCAAAAGACTAGGTAAATGAATCAGTGATAAGCTTGGCGTTATAAAAAAAGTAACCAAAAGCCTTATGTTTTGACCTTAATTCATCCTTGATGCCGCCGCAGCCTATCGAATCATCCTTGATTCCAAAGCAGTCCAGTCTTGACCATCACACCCAATTTCTCATCAGTAAAATGGATACGGCGGATAGTCCAGCGTGCCAAAATCAGTCTCCTGCTGACGCACCGCGATTGACTGGCTCAGCTCTGGTATTTCATCAGCGGTGATCTCACGTTTCAGCTGCTCACTAAGAAAAATACCTTCCGATATCAGCATCGTCTGCAGCGCGATTTTTGGTGTGTCAATTGGTTCTATAGCGCCTCTGAGTACACCAATCCAGTGTGCCTGTGAATCCTGGTAATAGCCATGATTCGGGTCTATTTTACTCTGGCGATACGCTTCAGCCGATACATCGAGCAGTGATTCGGCAGGGTAGCCTTCTATTTCGCTAAAGTAACGCAGCACCTGTTTGCCGGGACCTTTAGGTCCAGCCGGGCTTTCTGTGAACTGCAGGCCGCCTTCACTGCCGTGAAGCGATGACATCGGAAACGGACCGCCGTGAATCGCCCACGATTCCAAGATATCAAGTGTCAGATCATCTTCAAAGTGAACCAGGCCAACGCCCAGTTCTTCCACATCAAAACCGCTGGTTTTTCTGCGCCCTTCGTCCATCGCCAACTCCTGGTAAATGGAACCGGAGATCCGTTTTACAGGAGGTGTGTCCATCAGGTACAAAAGCTGTGAGATATGGTAAACGCCCATGTCATACAGCGCACCATGTCCGGCCCAGTAACTGGCATTAAACTCCTTCTCTGCATAACCGTCTACATACGGGCGGCCGCGGCGGCGATAACCATAAGACCTGGCGTGATAAAGCTTGCCCAAACGGTTTCGTTCAACCAGTTTTTTAGCGGCGTTGACCTGAGGTCCATACATCATGTTCAGCTGAATATGCAGTTTCACACCAAAATGTTCAGCCGCTTTTTTCATCGCCACAGCGTCTTTGTACGATCCGGCCATCGGTTTTTCGCAATAGCAGTTTTTCCCGGCTGCCATCACAGCGTTACTGATCGGCGCGTGCAAATTATTATGCAGGCAGACATCCACTGCGTCGAGATCGTCACGTTCAAGCAGCTGGCGGTAGTCTGTCGTGCGAACCGGGATGCTATACTGGTCGCAGAAAGTTTCCAGTTTGGAGCGGTCAAGGTCGCAGGCGGCGACCAGTTCAACACCGGGGATTTTGCGATAATTAGCAACATGCTGATGCGCGATAATCCCGGTTCCTATCAGGCCAATGCGAATGGTTTTCATGGGTATCCCTCCCTGTTATACAGTGGTTCATATGGTTCATCTTCTACATCAAATACTATATCAAGCCGCTTTCTGTTTATAAACGATCGTTGATTATTTTGCTCAACTTTTTTAGCAGGTCTGGCCGGCTACTGTTTTTTAGGACATTGATTAATCTTTAGAAGAGAAGCCAAATTAACTGGGCTTCTCTTCTTTAGTCGGTTCATAAACAGGCCGGTCAGCTGCCCAAAATCACCTTTTTTTATTTATAAACCGTCTGCATATAATCAGGCTTAGCAGGCCCGGCCAGGTCTTCTTGCCGCAGTTCGGCCAAAATAGCCCGCAGGCTGGCCAGCTGCCATTCAACCCGTTCCAGTTCCAGCTCAGCCGTGTGATGCTCTACCGACCAGGCACCTTCATAGCCAGCAGCCATCAGCCGGCGGATAATTTCCTTGGCCTCGGGCAGTGAGTTGGCCGCGACATGGGTATGCATCACAATCGGCAGCAGCATGTCCATCTGCTTCATGAAATCCGGCAGATTGCCAAAGTGCAGCAGATGACCGTAAGCCGGATGGTCTACCTCCCGCCAGACTTTTTTCAGGTTGTCAGGGTTACGGTCTAACCCAAAGTGATTTTCCGGGCCTATTTTCATGCCCAGGTCATAACACAAACTGCAATAATTTTTGTATCGTCTAACGATTAAATCAAAAGCTTCTTCCGTCATGGTATCACCGTCTTTACCACCAAAGTCAATCCGGATCGTTTTGGCTCCCAGCACATGAGCGGCTTCGATATAGCGCAGCATGGTCTTGTAGTTTTCCTCCCTTTGCTCCGGATCCGGCGTCCAGAGGACAGGGCCGTCAACACACAAGTTGGCAAGCGACAAACCGCGACGGTCCATCTCCTGGCGAACCTGTTTAATATAATCGGTCTCCAGCGATACCAGATAGCCGGACCAGATATCAGCCTGACTCACCTGATAGCGTGAGCGGATGACTTCCAGATACTGAAAAAGATCCATGGACCCTTTCTTATGCATGCCATGAAAAGAATAACTGGCGATCGCGATCGGGTTTTGTTTCATGAGAATCATCTCCTTTTTTTGCTTGTTTTTGGTTGGTTCTGTTCCTGCTGGATACAGATAGCATCAGACCGTATAGCTGAGAAATAAAACATTATTTTATTTCAGCCAGAACACAAACAATATTTTTTCTTGTTACTTAACACGACTCAAGCGGCAAAGCTTTCTCAAAACGTCATCCTGAACCCTTAACAGCAGCGGCAGCAATAACTGCGATCAATTTTCAACTATAAACTCAAGCAACGGCTTGTTTTTCCTAAATTTCCGCCAGCGCCTCAAGCGGCAGCGGCTGATACGTTGTGTCCTGCAGTTTTAGTGTCTGGCCGCTGGCGGCGGACTGGTAAGCGGAGTCAATAATATCAATCACATGGCGGGCATGAGCCAGGTTCGCCAATGAAGGCGTGCCGTCTCTTACCCAGTCTACCAGCTGCATGATGTCTTCAAACACATGGCTCTCCGGCAGCTGTTTATGGGCCGGTGTGACATGCGGCTGATGATCGGTTTCATAAATCAGCGATTTTCCGTTCAGGCGGGCGCCTTCCAGCGTCGCTTTCGTCCCCACCAGGTAGGGGGTAAACGGGCCCAGGCGGTTACCGAAGTTGCCATCGACAATCGCGTACATGAACCCAACCAGCTGATTACCAAAATCAAGGGTAATAAAGGTGGAGTCGTCCATCTCATTGGGCAGGATCTCACCGCGAAAATTAAGCTCCGAGACGGCTTTGCCGGAGAAGGCTGACACCTGCCGGGCTGGGCCTAGAATACCGGTGAGGATATGCAGGAAATATACGCCGACATCGTACAAGGGGCCGCCGCCGGGTTTTTTGAAATACCAGGCTGGATTTGTGTTGGTTAAAATATCCTGGCCCTGGCGGATCGGTTCATCAATATGGTACTGCTGGCCGCCGGTACCGCCGGTCACCGCCAGGCTGACCCTGCCCAGGCGATCTTCCAGCACAGCCCGGCGCATGCGCTGGTTATGCTGCATCAGCATCATACCGGGCGAGGAAACCACTTTCAGTCCCAGCTCATCGGCTTTAACCATAATCTGGTTGATTTCATCTACAGTTGTGGTGATGGTTTTGTTGCTGTGGATATGCTTGCCTGCGTCCAGAGCCTGCATTGCCTGCTTATAGTGCAGACCAATGGGTGAGCACAGCGTTATCGCGTCTACATTTGCGTCACTGAGCAGGGCTTCATAGGAATCGTACCAGGCTGGTACGCCGTATTTTTCAGCCGCGGCTTTGGCCCGTTCACCTACAGGATCGCAGACGGCGACAATCCGGGCCTTATCGGCCAGATCGCCGAGCGCGAAATGATCCAGGGCCGAACGGATACCAATCGATCCTACGCCAACAACGCCAAGTCCCACTACACTATCTTTTGTCATAATAATTTCCTCCCGCTTATTTAGGCAGATACTGCCGCCAGCTTTGAACCGGCTGCCAGTTGACGGTGTCTTTTAGTTTCTGATTAGAAAGTAGTGTCGCATGCCCTTCCAGCATGCCGGGTTTTACTTTGTCAAACAAGTCTGGACGGTAGTCCCGAACCAGGTCAAGGGTGTTCTCAAGTAAAACGGTATCGTCATTGTTGCAAAAATAAGTGCCGAACACAGGAATCTTATCTGCCTGTTCCATCAGCAGGCGATGAGCGCTGGCCAGGTCTTCACTGGCGATCCAGGGGAAGAGCCATTCATTCCAGCTGGTTTGAGGCTTAACCTGCTGCGCCATTTTCTTTCGCTGCTCTTCATTGGTGATACCGGCGGCACGCAAAGCATGACAGCGCATCCCATACGTTTTGCTATAGCTTTCAAGCAGCTGCTCACCGATCAGTTTAGAAAATGAATAGGAGTCCTCCGGGTCGCAGGGATGCTTTTCGTCTATAGGCAGATAATCAACTTGAAACGGCCGTCCACTGATCCGGTAACCATGACCCAGCGCGCAATTGGAGCCTGTCTGGATAAAGATGCCGATATCATTTCGCAGCGCTGCCTGCAGCATATTATACAGCCCCATGATATTAGTCTGCATCGTCAGCGGAAACTGGTTCGGATCATTATAGGTTTGACTGGAGGGCGCGTCGGTGGGGCCTGGTTTAGCGGCTGCATGCTGAACAGCGTCAAAGCCGCGGCCTCTCATCGCGCTCAGACAGTCGGTGATGCTGTTGCAGTCACCGCTGACCCATTCCAACTCTGAAAATTCTTCTGGTGGCTTCTTTCTGGAAAAAAGTACGACTTCATGTTGATGTTCAAGCAGTTCACGTACAAGGTACGGCGCGAAACGTCCACTCGTGCCAGTAATCAAGACTTTCATAAAGATACCTGCTTTAGCCTGTCAGGCCAAATCCCTTTCTTGTGTCTTGTCAATCTCAGCCAATGTCTCTTGCGGTGCGGTCAAATCCTTCTGTCTGTTGAAACACTTTTTGCTTAAACCTCTATTCAATTGTCCTAAGTATCAGATTACAACAACAGGCAAAGATCGTCAAAAAACACGGTGCATAATCGGTCAGATTTTGGTATCTTTCGGCCGGAAAAATGAGAGGCTCATTCTATTATAAAGATAGTTTACGGTATAGGCTTGTTATTAAGTCTGTATAAGGGATGAAGCTTAGTTGATGAGTATAATGAAAATCTTACTCCAATAAACTAAGTGTACAAAAGGCACCTCTCATGAAGTGCCTTCCGTAAATTTACTGTCAGATATCATCGCTAAAAAAATCAGCGAACATCAATATGCAGGTCTTTCCCCAGACATTTGGCTATTTTAAGTGAACCCTCCCCACCTAGTACCTGCG
>SLMY01000067.1 GCA_007133255.1 Clostridiales bacterium | reverse complement strand
TTTTTTTGTTGCTGTTTTTTTCACAGCCGCTTTTTTAGCCGTGGTCTTTTTGCCGCGGGCTTTTCCTGCGGCGGTTTTCTTCGCGGCTGTTTTTTTAGCGCTTGTCTGTTTCGTTTCTGAATCCTGAGCAGCTGTTTTGCTCTTGCGATCAGTCGCGGTCTTACCATCACTGTCCGTTTTCTTCTTTTTCTCATTTGTCGGGCAGTCACGGTTGCCGCATTTGGGGAAACTGCGCCCGCGATAACGCTTCCACACCATATAGGATCCGCAGACTTCGCAGGAACTATCGTCTATCGGAATATCCCAGCTGATAAACGGGCACTCAGGATCCTTTCCTTTTTTATCACAGGTGTAAAAGGTACTGCCGCGGAATTTTCTCGACACACGGCTGACAAGCCCGGATCCGCATAGTGGACAGGTGCCTTTAACGGTGTTCTCGACATTTTTGGTATATTTGCATTCGGGATAGTTGCTACAGGCGATAAACTTGCCAAAACGGCCTTCTTTAATGACCAGATCACCGTCTTTGCAGTCGGGACACTTATCTCCTGTCGGTACGGCCGCGATCACAACCCGCTCAAGATTTTCGGCGGCTGATTCCACTTTCTGATGAAAACCCGGATAGAAATCCTCCAGAATCTTGACCCAGTTTTGTTTGCCAGATTCAACGGTATCTAGTTTTTCCTCCATATCGGCGGTAAACTCAAGATTAACAATATCGTCAAAACTCTTCTCAAGCATGCCTGTGACAGCTTTACCCAGTTCTGTAGGCTTAAGACGCCGTTCTTCTTTCTCAACATACATCCGGTCCAGTATGGTTGTAATGGTTGGCGAGTAAGTTGACGGACGGCCAATCCCTTTTTCTTCCATCGCTTTGATCAGGGAAGCTTCCGTATAGCGGGCTGGCGGCTGGGTATATTTTTGCTCATGTTTCAGATCGTCCAGGATCAGTTTATCACCTTCAGCCAGCTCCGGCAGCGTATTTTTGCTGTCATCCTCATCGGTTGATTTTTCAGCGTCCTGGTCAACCAGCTGCACACCGTACTGAGCCAGATAGCCGGGAAACTTGATGGTCTCGCCTTGTACCCGGAAGATCTGGCCAGCCGCGTCAATATCGGCTGTTACCGTATCGACTTTCGCCGGTGCCATCTGTGATGCCATAAATTTATCCCAGATCAACTTATAAAGCCGGTACTGATCATGAGACAGCTGATCTTTGATCTGGTCGGGCACCAGGTTGAAATGGGCCGGCCGTATAGCTTCATGCGCGTCCTGTGACGCGTTTTTATTTTTAAACTGGCGTGGTGATTTAGGCAGATAGTCCTCACCAAAAGTTTTAGTTACATAAGAACGGGCTTCCTGCTGCGCTTCACCGGAGACGCGAACCGAGTCAGTACGGATATAGGTTACCAGCGCGGTTGTGCCAACATCCGGCAGGTCGAACCCTTCATATAACTGCTGCGCGACTGACATGGTTCTTCTTGATGTAAAACTAAGGTAACGCGACGCTTCCTGCTGCAGCGTACTGGTTGTAAACGGAGCGTTCGGATGTTTCTGGCGATGACCTTTCTTAACCGACGCGACCTGCCATTGTGCTGCTTTAATCTGCTCCAGAACCGCTTTTGTCTCATCTTCATTTGATAACTTGACTTTTCTTACTTTGCCATTCTCAAGCACACCATGGTAACGGGCCCGGAAAACGGGGTCGTTTAGTTTCTTCTTCAAGAAAGCGAACATCAGCCAGTATTCTTCTGGTTTGAAAGCATCTATCTCTCTTTCTCGATCTACCACCATGCGTGTGGCAACAGACTGGACCCTGCCGGCTGACAGACCTTTCTTAACTTTTTTCCATAAAAGCGGACTCAGTTCATATCCAACCAGCCGATCGAGTATACGCCTGGCCTGTTGTGAGTTAACCAGATCCATATCAATCGGCCGCGGGTTTTCAATCGCTTTCTTAACCGCAGGTTGTGTGATCTCATTGAATGAGATGCGGCAAGGGCTGCTGCTGTCGATTTTGAGAATATGAGCCAGATGCCAGGCGATCGCTTCTCCCTCGCGGTCAGGGTCAGTCGCGATAATGACTTGATCAACTTGCTTAGCCATCTCCTTAAGCTCGCGGATAACGCTTTCTTTTCCCTTCATATTCGTATATAAAGGCTTGAATCCGTTTTCAACTTCAACGGCCAGCTTGGACGATGGCAGATCACGGATATGCCCGACAGACGCGGAAATACGGTAGTCCTTGCCAAGATATCTTCCGATTGTCTTGGCTTTAGCTGGTGATTCAACAATAACCAGATATTTGCTCATGCACTTATAACCTCTTCCTGTTTATTTAGCTTTAACAGTCACTTTTTTTGTTAGTCATCAGGCGACTGTTGTACCATTATATACAGAAAAAGGTTCATTCTGTCAAAGAATAATGGCCTCTTTCTAAAATAACCTGTCCAGAAAGCTCCATTTGAGTTAGTAAAATCGCGCATTTTGAAGGGCTTAAACCAGTTTCGGCGCAAATCGTGCTGATTGTCAGCGGACAGGCCCGCAGCACGTCCTTGATTGCTGACATGTCGTGATCGCTGTCTGTTTTAAATCGGTTACAACCACCCTGTTGATCTGAATCAGGCTGCCGCTGGCTGACAGATCTCTCAGAATCAGGCTGCTGCCGGCCGATAACTGTCTCAAAAGCAAGCTGCCGCTGGTTGACAGGTGTCTCGGAATCAGGCTGCTGCTGGTTGACAGGTATCTCAGAATCAAGCTGCTGCTGGCTGAAGCTTTTAATAAAAGGCACAGCTGCTTTTGCTTCTTCGCTTCCGATCAGACTGTCTGATTCAGATAATTCATATACCGTGTAGAGATCATCGGGACTAAGCAGCATAGCGGCGCCGTCTTTGATCAGAAGATTGCAGCCTCTGCTTCCGGCCGAAAAAATAGTGCCCGGAACAGCGAAAACGTCTCTTCCCTGATCTGCCGCGAATTCCGCTGTAATCAGACTGCCGCTTTTTTCAGCAGCTTCAATCACAACAACGGCCTGGCAAAGACCACTCAGAATTCGGTTACGTGTTGGAAAATGCTGCCGCAGTGGTTTTTGGCCAGGTGGATGCTCACTGAGGGCCATTCCTTTTTTCAGCAGTTGTTCATAAAGTTTCAGGTGTTCTGGCGGATAGACGATATCAAGTCCGTTTGCCAGAACAGCAATGGTTGGCGCATCTTTTTCTACCGCTGTCTGATGGGCCAGCCCGTCAATTCCGCGTGCCAGTCCGCTGACACAGATCAGTCCCTTCTTACACCAGTCCGCGGTCATCTGCTGTACAACCTGCCGACCATAATATGAGGGTTTTCTTGTGCCAACAACAGTGACTGCGTTCATCTGGCTTAAAGCCTGCAGCGGCAGGTTGCCGCGATAGTATAAGACAAGCGGGTAACTGCTGATGTGAAGCAGCCGATCAGGATAGTAAGGACTTAACCAGCTGACCGCGTTTATATTGTGCGCCGCGGCATCCTGCTCCTGCCGGCGCAGTTTTTGCCGCAAGGCATCGCTGCTCAAGGCCCTGATCAGGGCCTGCTTTGACTCCTCTTTAACTTTGGAAAACAGGTGATGCCGCGACGCTTCGCCCGGGTTTCGCAGCAAATCGCTGTCCGCCAGGCTCAGGAATTGCGACTCCAGCTGAAAAGTCTCAAGCCAGAAAGACCGGCGCAGCTTCATCTTTTCTCTAAGCGCGGAAAGCATGAGGCAGGCTTTCAGGCTGTGATTCAATTGTTGTTTCATTATCTTCGCCTTTTCTATGAAGTCATTCAATTTATTCTGAATCTGTTATGAAGTCGTTCATTTTGTTCTGAGTCTATACTGTAAGGCCTCATCTATATGGTCTTTTCTCATCTCAAGGTTCTGGTCGTAATCAGCGATGGTTCTGGCCAGGCGAAGTACTTTCTGATAACTTCGGGCAGTCAGCTTAAAAATCTGTGCCAGGTCGGCTGTATAGCGGATCAGATGACGCGGTATATCCAGTTTTTCAGCCAGTCGATCACTGCCGATTCTGGCGTTCAGTCTTGGCACCGGCTCAAAACGCAGGCTTCTTTCCTTTTGCAGTTGATGGCAGGCATATACCTTCTTATGTATGGCCGCGGATGAGGCTGCAAGCGGATCATCTTCTGAGCAATTATCAGATGTTTTATTGCCTTCATTTGCTTTGGCCGCTTCATGCGGATGCCGTTCTCCTTGTTTGCCGCTCAGGACACTTTGCATCAGCTGATAGGGTTTCAGGCGTGACATCTCAATAACCACATCAAACCGGTCCAGTAAAGGACCGCTGATTTTGCCAAGATATCGTTTAACTTGTTCCGGTGTGCAGGTACAGGAACTGTCAGGCTCAAGATACTCACCGCAGCGGCAAGGATTTGCCGCGGCGATCAGCAGGAAATCAGCCGGGTAAATAAAGCTGTGGTTCAGCCGGTATAAATGGACCTGCTGTTCCTCGAGCGGCTGACGCATGGCGTCGAGCGCGGCCGGATCGAAAGCGGTCAGTTCATCGAGAAAAAGAATGCCCTGGTGTGCCATGCTGACTTCACCGGGAACCGGTACCAGACCACCGCCAATCAAGGCGGCGCGGCTGATACTGTGATGGGGCATCCGGAATGGATGTTCGGTTATAAGGCCCTGCGTTGTCAGCCGTCCGGCAGCGCTGTGAATCCGGGTTACTGTTAAGGCTTGTTCATTATTGAGCGGCGGCAGCAAAGCCGGCAGGGTTCTGGCCAGAGTTGTTTTACCGCATCCTGGTGAACCCAGCATCAACAGATGATGCCAGCCGGCCGCCGCAAGCTGCAAGGCCCGAATCGCCTGTTTCTGGCCGGCGATCTGGGAAAGATCAGGCAATTGACTGACCTGCGGCTGATGATTACATTTCTGATTAACCTGTAGTCGGGCCATCTGAGTCCGGCTTTTCTGTTTGTTGATCAAAGGCGGCTGATTCTTTTTTGACGATCGCTTTGTATTTTGGTTTTTGTCGGCGAAATAGGCTGTAATCTGACTCAGGTGGGCAGCCATATATAAAGGTAAATCAGAAAAAACAGATCCTTCCGCAGCGTTATCTTCAGGCAGGATCAACATTGAATAAGCACGTTCACGGCAAGCCGCCAGCCGGCAGATTACGCCTGGTACCGGTCTGATCTCACCTGTCAGACTCAGCTCACCAAAAGCGCAGACAGGAGAATCTGGTAGCTTCAGCTGACCTGACGCGGCCAGAACGGCCAGAGCCAGCGGCAGATCAAAAGCGGAGCCTGTTTTATGAAGCCAGGCCGGCGCGTAGCTGGCGGTTACTTTTGCCGACGGGAACATATAACCACTGTTGCGCAAAGCCGCATGCACGCGGTTTCTCGACTCACGTACCGCTGAGTCGCCCAGACCCACAATCTCAAAACCGGGCAATCCCGGCAGAATCGTTACCTCAATGTCAACCACAACACCATCAATGCCATGGAGTGCCGCGGAAAAGATTTGTCCGCACTGTATGCTGTTCATGAAAAATGCCCCCTGACCAAAACGCTTGTAACCAAAGTATAGCAAGCTGACGGGTTCACAAGCCTTGCGGCCACTAGACAAAACAAACAATCAACCGACACAAACAACTATCAGTTACAACTATCCGGCAAAAATGTTGATTTTATCGTAAATCAGCTGGTATGAAGCCAGTCTGATCGTGTTGAGATACCTTGATTATGTATAAATTTCACAGCAAAGTCAGATGGCTGTCAGATGGAGCCAAATGAAAGCCAAACCCGCAGACGATATATTTGTGATTGCCAGTTAAGTGAATATCTGCGATAATGTGTCTGTTTATGTCTAGGAGGTTAGAGCATGCGTCTGGGAATAGTTGGTTTGCCGAATGT
>SLMY01000032.1 GCA_007133255.1 Clostridiales bacterium | reverse complement strand
GTCAAAAATAACCGTTGTCAGCCGTCTGCCAAGTTTATCGGTTAAAATACCACCCAGCAGAGCGGCGAAAACCTGGAAAAACATACCCAGGCTCAGCAGAATGCCTATCTGCCGGTCATTGACGCCAAGGGCATACATGTATACAGTAAAAAACGGTGTATACAAATTGAAAGGAATTCCCCAGAGCGGTTCAGTATAGACACAGGCTCTCGGGTTTCCTTTCAGATGGATCAGTGTGTCAATCAGCGGATGAGTTGCTGCCGCTTTCGATAATCTGTGCCACATGGCGACATCCCAGCCAGTTTATTAAACTGCCCTTTCTTTTGGTTATTTCAATCAGCAGCAGGCCTGCCCACTTGCCTGAACGCTCAATCAGACCCGCCTGCCGATGCGGCCTGCCGGCAGATGCTGAGTGTATCAGACAGTTCCCCGACATCCGTGAAAATATAATCAGGCTCAACCTGGCTTGCCTCTATTTCCTCAGCGGTCGCTTCTCCGGACAAAACCGCGATACACAAGATACCGGCTTTCTTAGCGACAGCCATATCGGTATAGATCCTGTCACCCACCATCGCTATCTCATCTGGACGATAGCCTCGATTCGCCCGGATCATGTCAACCATGGCGGTATCAGGTTTGCCGATGACCTTATCAGGTTTTTTACCTGTGCAGGTTTCCATAAAAGCGATAATCGCCCCACAGTCAGGCAGCACTTTATTTCCGGGCATCGGACAGACATAGTCAGGATTAGCTGCCAGATAGGGGATACCTGAGCGGATATAGTCACAGGCGATATCCAGTTTCTCATAAGTCAGACTCGTGTCAAAACCGAGAACGACGTAATCCAGGGCCTGTTCTCTTTTTTTGACCAGCGAAATCCCCGCGGTCTCAAGCTCTGATTCAAAATCTGCTGTGCCAACGGGGAAAACCAGAATCTCAGACTGCTCATGGCACAGCTGTTTTAGATACATGGCCAGCGCGTCAGTAGAAGTCAGCATCTGTTTTCGATCTGTCGGGATACCCAGTTTACGCATCCTGTTTATGTAGTGCCCGGCGCTGTGGGAAGAATTATTTGTCAGAAAAATATATTCACTGCCGTGTATACTGCGAAAAAAACGATCAGCGCCCGGCAGCAGCTCTTCTCCCAGGGTGATGGTTCCATCCATATCAAGCAGCCAGCACTTTACGCGGCTCAAGTCTCTGATTTTTTGATGATTCAGCTGCAAATTACTCTCTCCCTTAAAACGAAATGAATTCATTATATGAATCAACTGAAGTGATACTGTGTCTCTTGTCTGAAGCTTTCAGCTCTCCGCCTTCGATTCGCTAAGAGCCGGGGGCGTTCTGCTTGCGGTCTGATAAAAATGAAAGCTTATTGACTGGCTATTTTTTCGCGTGCTCATCAATCATAGCTGTTTCAGCCAGTGTTTGCAATGTCTGTTCATCAATAATTTTAACACCCAGCTGATTCGCTTTATCCAGCTTGCTGCCGGGATTCTCACCGGCAACAACATAGTCAGTTTTCTTCGAGACACTCGTGCTGACTTTACCACCTGCCTGCTCAATGAGGCTGGCTGCTTCCGAACGGCTCATAGATGGCAGTGAGCCGGTCAGAACGAGCGTCTTTCCTTTTAGCTCGCTGTCAGACACCTGTTCCTTTATACTTGTCAGATTAAGCCCAGCCTCCTTAAAACGCGCCAGGAGGTCTACTGTTTGAGGCTGCCTGAAAAAGTCATATACCGCGTCAGCGCTGATAACGCCAAAATCAGGCAAAGCGTTCAACTCTTCTTTGTCAGCCTTTGCCACGGCATCAAGATCAGCGAAATGCGATGCCAGTGCTCTGGCTGCCTGTCGGCCAATATTTCTGATGCCCAGCCCCGTGATCAAACGATCGAGCGGATGACGTTTTGAACGCTCAATCGCGGCAATCAGATTATCTACAGACTTTTGTTTACCAATAAGGCCTGTTTCTATCAGCTCATCTCTTTTATCCTTCAGCCAGTAAAGGTCAGAAAGTTTTTTTATGTATCCATTCTCCAGAAGCGCTTCAGCGGTTGCCGGACCAAGGCCATCAATATCCATGGCATTTTTTGACGCGAAATAAATCAGACGCCTTACCAGCTGAGCCGGGCAGTTTATGCCTGTACACCTTAAATCAGCCAGATCCCCTTCCCGCTGAGTTTTTGAACCACAGACAGGACAATGGTCTGGCAATGTCCAGGGCGGCGGGTTACCTTGGCGAAGATCATGCCTCACCGATAAAACAGCCGGTATAATATCTCCCGCCTTTTGTACTTTGACAATATCACCCGGTCGTACATCGAGCTGATCAATATAGGCCTGGTTATGCAAGGTGGCACGGCTGACCGTTGTTCCGGCAAGCAGAACTGGTTCCAGAAAAGCCATAGGCGTCAATCTGCCGGTTCGGCCAACTTGTACGCCAATATCGTTCAACCTGGTTTCTTTTTGTTCCGGGGGATACTTGAAGGCGACCGCCCATCGCGGCACCTTGCTGGTAGCTCCTAGCGTCTCACGCAGCGCCAGATCATCTACCTTGACAACCGCGCCGTCAATGCCATATGAAAGAGCGAAACGATTTAAGCCGATTTCACTGACAGCCTGCCATACTTCATCTTCTGTATGGCAGATTCTAAAATCAGGACTCACCGGAAAGCCTTGTGAAGCGAGCCATTTAAGCGATTGCGCATGTGAACTGAACTGCTTGCCTTCTATCATCTGGATATTAAAGACAAAAAAATCAAGATGCCTTTCGCGGACAATATCAGCGTTCAACTGGCGCAAAGTCCCTGCAGCGCAGTTTCGCGGGTTGGCGAATATTTTTCCTCCTGTTTCCTCCTGTCTCTGATTAACACGTGCGAACTGCTGTGTTGTCATATAGACTTCAGCCCGAAGCTCCAGATAAGGTATTTTTTCCGCCAGAGTGGCCGGCAGGTTATGAATCATGCTGATATTATCTGTTACATTTTCTCCGGTATATCCATCACCACGGGTGAGGCCTGTCTCATATTGCCCGTCTACATAGCGCAGCGCGACCGATAGCCCGTCAATTTTCTGCTCTACAACAAAGCAGCAATCTGGCACTGTTTTCTGCACCCGCCGGATAAAGGCACGTATATCCGCTTCATGAAACACATCCTGCAGACTGAGCATAGGTACTCGATGCTGCGCCGCCTGCAGTGTTTGTTTTACCTGTCCACCCACCCGGCTGATAGGAGAGTCTTCAGTTTTCAGTAATGGCCACCGGGTTTCAAGATCCTTCAGTTCCTGAGTCAGCAGATCATAGTCATAATCGCTGATCTGAGGCTGGTCCTGATCATAATAAAGATGATTATGATGCTTGATTTCAGCCAGCAGCGCCTCATGCCGTTTACGGGCTTCTTCTGGTACTGTCCCCTCCCGGGTATGCTGCCGCATGACTGCATCCATATCAATCTGATTATCTGATCCGTTCTTTTTCATAACGATTATCCTGCCTGTTTTTAATGATTGCCATTAGTTAACTGTGTGTACCCTTATCAACCTTTCTTTCTGCCGGGTGTCAGCCAGATCATCGGAGCGAGCGCCAGTACAACCGGCAGAATAGCCCAGGTCCATTGCGGCAGATTCAAAAACCCCTGCATACGGAAAACAAGACTGTCAGCAGGAATCAACATCAGCGGTTCAAACGATTGCCTGTCTAACTCGAGCAAAGAAAAAAGCGGGCTTAGTAATCCGTCATATAACAGGTAAACCGGCAGACTGATGATGAAGGCGTCTGAAAGCCATAACGCGGGTGACTGCGGCTTAATCAAAAGAAACAGCAGCGCCAGCGCTAAACCAATCGCGATTGGCAGAGAAACTTCGTATATCTGTCTTGTACGAAGGCAAAGAATCAGATGATGAATCATGCCGGCCAACGCGCAAAACCCGGCAATGTAGATTCTCGATCGATGCCGGCTGAGCAGGAGCAGGCCTGTCAACAGAACCGCGATAAAAAAGTATATGAGACCTGCCTGCAGTCCAGGTGAAAACATCCGGTGACTGAAAAGAAAATCGGCCAGCTGTCTGACCATGCCGGCAAAATATGAAAAAGGACCTGAAGCGAGTGTCCCCCAAAAAACAAATAATAAACCAAAAACAATCCAGGCACGTGTCTGGCTCTTCATAAAGTGTCCGCCTCCGTCAGATAATCAAATTCTGTTTGTATGCTTTTCACTCAGACTTAATTTATTCTACTTGAAATAATTGCCCGTTAGCAACTTCCTGTCACCATAATCTGTGGTAAAATTAGGAAAGCGACAGATCTGAATTAACATGATACCAGAAAAACAGGCTGGCGGGAATCTTTGTCTATGCCTGTCATCACCCGTTGGCAAAGACCGCACGTTATACTGATAGCGGACTGTCGGCAGGCATAAGCATTAAACGTCTTAATATGTATGGGCGATTTGCTTTTCAGCTGGCCAATAGCAGGCTTTGTCCGCGGAAGCGACGAAATAACAAGGATTGGCTGGTAAATTATGAATGGAAGTACACGGACTGGAAAACCAGCCATTATTATGAAGAATGGAGTGAAAAAAATGATTAAATTAGGTATTGCCGGTTATGGCAATCTTGGAAAAGGCCTTGTTAAGGCGATAAGCAAGAATAATGACATGGAAGCGGCTGTTATCTTCACACGTCGTGATCCGGAAACGCTGCAGGTAGACGCGGATATTCCAATTGTACGATTATCAGACGCGAAGCAGTGGCAAGACAAAATTGATGTGCTTGTCCTTTGCGGCGGATCAGCAACGGATTTACCCGAGCAGGGACCTGACCTGGCAAAACTGTTCCACACAGTTGACAGTTACGACACACATGCCAAAATCCCTGAATACTTCGCGGCTGTAGATCGATCTGCCCGTGAAAGCGGTCATCTGTCTTTAATTTCCGGCGGCTGGGATCCAGGTTTGTTTTCAGTTATGCGCGTATTATTTAGCAGTGTTCTGCCCGATGGTCAGGACCATACTTTCTGGGGAACAGGTGTCAGCCAGGGGCATTCAGACGCGATCAGGCGTATTCCCGGGGTAGTAGACGCCAGGCAGTATACTGTACCTGTACAGGAAGCTCAGGAAGCAGCCAGAACAAAACAGAATATTGATTTGACAACCCGACAAAAGCACCGCCGCGACTGTTATGTTGTCGCGGAGGAGACCGCTGATAAAAACGCGATTGAACAGGCAATTGTCACTATGCCAAATTACTTCGCGGATTATGATACCACTGTCACTTTTATCAGTGAGAAAGTGATGCGCGAGAAACACAGCCGCCTGCCGCATGGCGGATCGGTTATCAGACGCGGCCGTACATCAAAAAACAGCGGGCAAATGATGGAATTCAACTTGCAGCTTGAGAGTAATCCGGAATTTACAGCCAGCGTTCTCGCCGCCTATGCCCGGGCTGTCTGCCGCCTGAAAAGCGAAGGAAAAACAGGTGCTGTTACCGTCTTTGATATTCCTGTTGGCGCTCTTTGCGCCGAAGATCCTGCCTGGCTTAGAAAAAAATTGCTCTGATACAGCCTGGCAATCAGTCTGAGCTTTGTTCATCCTGCAGATGTACACTTGCTGATAACAATCGTGAAATCACATGAAGAAAGCAGCCCTACGCACATGAATCAGATAACACCTGCTGCCGCTGCCTTTATCTTAACTGGTCTGGTCGCAGTCATACTGCTGATCCGGGCAGTCTGGGAGATAAGGCAACTGACCGTCAGCCAAATAGTCGTAATGAAGAGAAACAACCACAGTAGCATACCTGCCGTCTGTTCCGCGAAAAACGCGGATCAGGCGGCCTGTTTGTCCGCAAAATACATAAAGAAAATCAGTTCACGAGACATCGTGCCAGATGCTGATCTGCAAGCATTCAGAATCATCCAGTTGAGTGATCTC
>SLMY01000083.1 GCA_007133255.1 Clostridiales bacterium | reverse complement strand
GTTTAAACCATGATAAAGGCAGGTAAGGTTCAATGAGTAAATCTTTGCATATTCTTATTTGTGACGATGATCCGGTTGTCCATGAATCGCTTGGATTATATTTGAAAGCTTAGCGGTATGTTTACAGTTTAGCTTATGACGGTGAAGAAGCGTTGAGCCGTTTCAAGGCAGATCAGCCGGATTTGATAATCCTGGACCTGATGATGCCCCGTCGCTCAGGAACCGATGTCTGTCGCGAGATCAGGCGTACCAGCCGGGTGCCTATTATCATGCTGACAGCTAAAGGTGAGGAAATAGACCGGGTGCTTGGCCTGGAACTGGGGGCTGATGATTATATCGTCAAGCCCTTCAGCCCGAGAGAAGTCATCGCCCGTATCAAGGCGGTGCTCCGGCGTATGACCGACCACACGGCTGACGAAAGCGGCAATGTACTGCGTTTCGACAAGCTTGAGATCAATCTGGATAATTATCAAGTGAAAGTAGATGGATCGGCCATCCCCTGCACACCAAAAGAAGTTGAGATTCTGCACCTGCTTGCCGCGCATCCAGGCCAGGTAATGGACCGGGAACAGATTCTGTCCCAGGTCTGGGGCTATGATTACTTTGGTGATACACGAACGGTTGATACACATATTAAGCGCATCCGCCAGAAAATCAGCCTGGACGACGCTCCCTGGGGCCTGATCACCGTTTACGGCGTTGGCTATAAGTTTGAGGTGTTTCACTGAATGCAGCGAAGTGTCTATTTCCGCCGTATTCTCTTTTTGCTGGTACTGGCCCTTTTTCTCTGGACCATTCTGACCGCGCTGCTTTACAGCATGTTATCGAAGCCTGTTTTTACCAGAATAAAGGTGGATGAACTGAAACCAAAGGCGCAGGCAATGGCTACCATCGCGGCTGCCAGTTTTATGCAGCCCGATCCTTATTTTGACAGCATTCTCAGTTCTTCTTTCGAGTTTTTTGATGCCTGGGTCTTTGTTGTTGACGGGCTTAGCCGCGATATCAGCAACACGTCGCTGCCAGATGATGCCGGTCAATTAGAACCAGAGATCAATGAACAGATCGACCGGAATCTGGACAGCATACTGACCGGTGAAAGCAGTTCCATCTGGTTCACCAGGCGCATGCGGGGCGGCAGCAGCGAGATGCTGTTTATTGGTGTGCCGGTTAATTTGCGTTTTGGCCGGCAGTCGAATGTTGTCGGCGCTGTCTTTTTTGTCAAGCCGCTGGAAGAATTGAGTCTCGGGCTTAGAAATATGAATATCGCGCTGCTGACATCTTCTCTGATTGTTTTTCTGCTGATGATGCTGCCGGCTTATATCGCCACAGCCCGGCTGATTCAACCGCTGCGTCAAACGCGCGATGTGGCGCTGGCCATGGCTGAAGGTGATTTTTCTGTTCGGGCAGATACAAAACAAAAAGGTGAAATTGGTGAACTGGCCTCAACCATGAATAATCTGGCCCAACAGCTTTCCGGCTCCATTTCAGCGCTGACCTTCGAGAGAAACCGCCTGCGGCAGGTACTGGAAGGCATGGGAGAAGGCCTGATCGCGGTTGATGACAGCCTGAACCTGACACAGATTAACCAGGCGGCACTGTATCTGCTTGGTTTAGATGAACCAAACGGGTTTGATCACGCGAGGTCTGGTCAGGATACTCAATCCGGCCAGCCGGACAGCAGGCCTTCTGGCATGAACCAGCCCGTCACTGGCCATTCAGCGGGTTCTGAGACATATGAAAGCCGTGCGCCAGCGGTCAATCTTTCAGCTGGCACGTTCGCTGGCGATCATCGCGAAAACGCCGACAGCCTTCACTGGCAGACAGCGAAAGAACTGCCGCGGCCTGGCCAGACACTAAGTCAGCTGACCGGGCAGGACAGTCCCTTTAAAGAAGAAGAAGCGCTGGCAAAAACCTTTCAGCAGGCGATCGACACGAAAGATAGTGTCACAACAACACTGACCTGTAATAATGAGCGAAGAATTCAGCTGCATGTTTCATGCCTGCTGAACAGCCGCGGCCAGATTGCCGGCGCGGTAGGGCTGCTGCGCGATATCACTGAATCTGAGCGACTGGAGCAGACCAGACGCGATTATGTAGCTAATGTATCACATGAGCTGCGGACACCCCTCACGGCCATAAGGGCTTTACTTGAACCGCTGAACGACGGCATGGTCAACGAAGAAGCTGATCGCCGCCGCTACTATAATATTCTGCTTCGTGAAACGGCCAGGCTGTCGCATCTGATCAATGATATGCTTGAGCTTTCACGTCTTCAGGCCAAAAGCCTGCCGATTCACATGCGAAAAATCAGCATGCTGGACCTGTTGTCCGACCTGAAACTGAAGTACCAGTCACAGGTTGAAGACCTGAGCCTGAGCCTGGACATACCGGATTATCTGCCCGACTGTCCCGACGCCCTCGGTGATCAGGAAAGAATTGAGCAGGTTCTGGTTATTCTTATCGATAACGCCATGAAGTTCACACCCGAAAACGGAGAAATAAGCATCAGGCTTACCTGGGATCATACAACTATTTATTTAACCGTCGCCGACACAGGCGTAGGGATTAAGCCGGAAGATCTGGATCATGTCTTCGATCGCTTCTATAAAGCCGATAAAGCGCATCAGCAGCCGGGTACCGGACTTGGTCTTTCTATAGCCCGTGAGATTTTACGTCTGATGGACCAAAGCATTTCAGTGGAAAGCAAGCCTGGTCAAGGCACCGCGTTCACCTTCACCCTGAGCCGTTATGACAGCCATAAATCTATTTCGGGTTAAGCTGTTTTTTGTCATCTTTCACCATGTGCGAACTTGTTTTTTGATATCATTTTGTTGTGATCAGGTCATAGTCTCTTCATACTTTATGCTTAAAATAGAACTGTGATCTGAACAAGCTGATGAGCATATACACAATAATTATTTCACTGAAAGGAAACAAAAACATGATACTGGTTTGCGTTACTGAACAGAAATCGTCGCGCCGGCTTATTGAAGCTGGCCGAAGACTGGCTGATAAAGCCGATGTGCCTTTAAAAGTCATCTGTGTCCGCTCTCCTGAACATAAAAACTGGCTGGCCAGTGAAGAAGTAGAAATTTTGTTTGATATTTCCAAAAACCTGAGCGCCGAGATGATCGTTAAATTCAGCAACCAGGCGTCTGAGGCTGTGAGCGCTTATATTGACAGCCAGCCTGTACAGGTTATCCTGGTTGGCATTCCCCCTAAAAGCTCACCGAGCCCTTTCATCCAGGAATTGGAATCCAACCATCCAGACGTACCACTCATCCAGGTTGATCTGTCCGGCAAACTAAAACAACCGCTGACCAGCAAGTGTGACAGCAGGTGAAAACATGACTGCATCAGACAGCAAAGATGGCATCAGGCTTAATAAGTATATCGCGGACAGCGGCACCTGCAGCCGCCGCGAAGCCGATAAACTGATCAGTCAGGGACTTGTGACAATTGATCACCAGCCAGCTGAACTTGGCAGCCGTGTGAGTGAACATCAGACAGTCAGGATCAAGGATAACGTTATACTGCCGCACGACCAGCCGGTTTATCTGGTCTTGTACAAACCAGCTGGCATTACCTGCACCACGGATTCCAGGCGAAGTGATAATATTGTTGATTTCGTAGGTTATCCGGAACGCATCTATCCGATTGGCCGGCTCGACCGTGACTCGGAAGGGCTGATTTTTCTGACAAACGACGGGAATATCGTCAACAAAATCCTCCGGGGCGGCAATCGCCATGAAAAAGAGTATAAGGTAACGGTTGATCAGCCTTTGACGGACGCGTTTCTTAAAGGCATGGCCAACGGTGTGCCTATACTGGATACTGTCACCCGGCCTTGCCAGATCTATCAGATTGGGCCAAAACAGTTCAAAATCATTCTGACCCAGGGGCTGAACCGTCAGATTCGCCGTATGTGTGACGCTTTTGGTTATACGGTTACCCGGCTGATTCGAACCCGGATTATGCACGTCACCTTAAGCGGCCTGAAACCAGGCGAATGGCGCCAGATGACACCTCGTGAAATTCATGAGTTGCATCGCCTGACCCGGCTCTCAGAAAAAGATCCGCTGCGGCGGCCGTAGGCTGTAACCGGGCCTGGTCCGCGGCCGGCTCTCAGCCGTGCGGACTGCCCTCAGTCCGTGTTTTCCAGGCTGCCACGCGGATAGTCGCCGCTGAAGCAGGCGTCACAATAGAACCGCTGGTCAGGCATGCCGATCATCTCACCCAGACTTGATTGATCTAAAAACCCTAAGGAATCCGCGCCTATTTCAGCGCAGATCTCTTTTTGTGATTTTTGCCTGGCGATCAGCTGTTTCTGCGACGGTATATCTGTACCAAAGTAACAAGGCCACATAAAAGGCGGCGCGCTGATCCGCACGTGTACCTGGCTGGCACCCGCGTCTTTTAGGAGGCGGATTATCCTGGCGCTGGTGGTGCCCCTGACAATTGAGTCGTCGATCATGACGAGTCGCTTCCCCGCGATAACAGCCCGGATCGGGTTGAGTTTCAAACGCAAAGCCGACTCCCGCTGGTCTTGTGTCGGCTGAATAAAGGTGCGGCCAATATACGTGTTTTTGACAAAGCCTTTGCCATAGGGGATGCCCGATGCCTGGCTGTAGCCAATCGCGGCGTCTATACCTGATTCAGGCACTCCGATCACCAGGTCAGCGCTGGCAGGGTGCTGGGCCGCCAGCAGCCGTCCGGCCCTTAATCTGGCCTGATGAACACTCACACCGTCTATCTGGCTGTCGGACCTGGCGAAATAAATGTATTCAAAGATACAAGGATGTGGCGCGGCTGGCTGATTCAGCATAGCGCTGGTCAAACCCCGCCTGTCCAATGTAATCATCTCACCTGGTTTTACATCGCGAATAAAAACAGCGCCGGCCGCGTCCAGCGCGCAGCTCTCGGAGGCGACAACATAACCGTTTTCCAGCTTGCCGATACAAAGAGGTCTGAAGCCAAACGGATCACGCACAGCTATGAGCTTTCCGCGGCTCATCACAAGCAGCGAGTACGCGCCTGTGACTTTTAACAGCGCTTCCATGACAGCGTCTTCCATATGATTCGTTTTTGTGCGGCCGCGGGCGATCAGATAAGCGATAATTTCAGAATCTATGGTTGTTGAGAAAATTGCCCCTTCCGCCTCTAACGCCCGGCGCAGGGTGTCCGTATTTGATAAATTACCGTTATGGGCCAGGGCCATCTGTCCTTTTTGGTAATGGCTCACCAGCGGCTGCGCGTTTTCACGCACACTCTGACCGGTGGTTGAATAACGCACATGGCCAACAGCGATTCTGCCGGGCAGCCTGTCAAGATGGGCGCGGCTGAACACATCACCCACCAGGCCCATATCCTTATGAACGCGCACGGTGCCCTGATCATTGACAGCTATGCCGCAGCTTTCCTGGCCGCGGTGCTGCAACGCGAAAAGACCACTATAAACGACATCGGCAACCAGGTATTCACTCGTACAGTAAATACCAAAAACCCCACACTCCTCGTGCAAAAACAAACCCCTCCATTACAAGTGATCGCAGATCACTTGACTATCAGTTAATCTCGTCAGTCTTCCGCGAGCGCCATCTGCAAAATGCCTTCCAGCTGCTTACGGTTCACGGGCCCTTCATGTACTTTCTCATCTTCTATATAGAAAGTGGGTACATAAAAATAATCGTACGCTTTTGCCCGTTCCCGTTCAACACCTTCATCAACATGTTCTATCTCAATGTCTCTGAATGCCGGGTTTTCTGCCAGCAGGCTGTCAAGATAGGCCTTTGCCTTACGGCAGTGACCACAAAAACGCAACTGGAAAAACAATATTTTTTTCATCGGTCATAATCTCCTTCTTCATGATCCGGTCCCCGCTTTTTGTTCTTTCGCCAGGTCTGATAAGCGTTTTGCATTGCCTGCAGATCCTCAGCTGAACACGGTCCCGG
>SLMY01000110.1 GCA_007133255.1 Clostridiales bacterium | reverse complement strand
TTTCAGGTACAGGCAGTCGACAATTTCCTGGGCCTGAGCCTGGCTCAGGCGTTTTATGAACAGGTCCTGTTCAAGATAGGGATATAGATACTGGTCGAGCCGGCCCATTGCCAGGCTGTTACCCGACATCTGAAAGGCCAGGTGTGTCAGCCAGACAGCATGGACAGCTTCGATGAATGTTCGAGGCGGCTTTTCAGGAGAATGGCGCAGCGCTTTCGATATGTGCAGCAGTCGTTTGCTGTCTTCAGTCTTGCTGCTGGACTGGCTCAGCTTCTTATAAGCGTTTGCATATCTTCTGGCCAGCAGCTCCAGTGCTTCCATAACAATTAAAACAGCCTGATAAAAAGAAGCGTTTTCATGGCCTTCATCAAGCGCCTGGCAGGCTTCTTCTTTTATACCGGAGGTACCATGAAAAAGCAGTCTCTCATAGGAAGGAACAATATGACCGACGATTGAGTGAATGTTAAGTCCTTCCGCCTGTGCTTTCGCGGTTTCCTCTTCGGTCGCGTATTCAGGCAGATTGGCTGAGATGATAATATCCTTTCCAGGATCTGTCAGGCTGCCGCCAATCAGCTGGCCTGGCCAGACGCAAAGCGGTACTTCTGAGAATTTTTGGCGAATGGCCAATGCTTTGCGGATAATAACCGGCTCATTTTTTGTCTCTTCATTAACAACCGAACCCTCTGGCTCCCACGTTCTCTTTTCTCGCTGCATGCTGTCAGCAATACTTTTTTTGATCGTGTCAACAGACGGCGATGTCGCATCAACTGTTTCATCGTAAGCTAAGGGCGGCTGCTCAAAGGTGATTTTTTTAAGGTTCATGTCGGCCTCCTGGAAATCTTATTCGCGGCACATCACTGTGATCAACTCGTCATGATACTGACTTCCAGCCCTTCCGGCGCTAACGAAGCCAGTGATAGTAGTTTTTCAGGGGTCTGCTTTGGCAGATGTCCTAGCGAATAGTCCCGTCCCAGCCAGGTGTATTTCGCTTCTGAACTGGCATTATAAGGCAGGAGATGAATTTGTTTCAAGCCAAGCCTTTGTATAAAGTGATAGATTTCGCTAACGTTATCTTCATCATCTGTATAACCCGGGATCAGCGGCAGCCGGATGGCAATCTGCCTGGTCTGCCTGGAAAGATTTTCCAGATTGCTCTGGATAACATTGGGCAGTACGCCTGTATGCTTTAAATGACGGCTGGAATCAAAAAGCTTCAGATCATAATAGAAATGATCAATATACGGTATAAGACTGTTAAGATCAGTCCATTTGCCCATGCCAGAGGTTTCAAGAATCGTATGAATGCCTTCCAGACGCAGCCTTTTTGCTATTTCCAGAGTAAAGGCAGGCTGAGCCAGCGGTTCACCACCACTGATTGTTACACCACCGCCAGAATGTTCGTAAAAGACGCGGTAGGCGGCGGCCTGGGCAACAACAGCATCAACTTCCTTTAATTCTCCTGACAATTTGATCGCGGACTGCGGGCAGGCTGTGATCAAATTGTCACTTTGTTCGCGGCGACTTCGCTCCAGCACCTGTGTTCTGTGCTGGCTGGAAGAACGCGTCTGGTGTTGACGGCTTTGGCCACATATGCCACAACTGATACATTTCGATGACATATAAAGCAGTTCAGGTCCAAATTCTTGCGACTCTGGGCTGTGGCACCAGGCACAGGTTAAGGGACAGCCCTTAAGAAATATAACTGTTCTGATACCAGGTCCGTCGTGTGTCGCGAAATGGTCAATGTCAAAAATAATACCTTTCATTTTTATCCCTTACAGTTTGTCCAGCAGTTTCTCGGCTTCTTCACGAGGAAAATCTTCATCAGCGTTTTCAAGCAAAGAAGCAATCAAGGATCGGACCTGATCACTTTGAGGCAGCATATAGCCAGACTCACGTAAACAATCTTCTGTCATAATCCGATTAGACTTAGCGATCTTAGAGTACCTTATCATTTTAGCATAGATGAAGGGCTGCTGATGATTTATCCACATTATGGTCACACCTGCTGATTATGTATATGGTAAAATAAAACTACAAAGGCAACAGAACGAAGTGTTGCAAGGTTGTTATTATCGTATAGATTCGCGATTGACTGCATCACCTGCCTTGAAAGGATCCTGCTATGAAAAACATACAGAGGATGAATAAAAATAACAGCAAACAGCACAGATCACGTGCTACTCTGATCCTGATACGGATGACACTGCTGGTAGTGGTCTTTCTGTTGCTTGTACCATCTTTTATTTTAGCCCAGGAAACACGGCCCACCGTTTACATCATTTCGATTGACGGAGAGATTACGCCGGCGATGGCTGCGTTTCTGGAAAACAAACTTGATGCTGCCAATGAAGCCGGCGCGGAAGGTATTTTGATTGACATCAGAACGCTTGGCGGCAGGGTTGATTCAGCGCTCGATATGCGAGACGCGATGATTGAATCCAGATCGCCTGTCGCTGTGTACATCGGCACAAGAGCTATATCAGCAGGAGCACTGATTTCAATCGCTTCTGAAACCATTATCATGACACCCGGCAGTCACATCGGATCTGCTCAGCCTATCCCGGATGACCCGAAAACTGTCGCTTTTGTCAGAGGTGAATTCGCAACGACAGCTGAGAGAACCGGGCGCGATCCGCAGGTCGCGATGGCAATGGTCGATATAGACATTGAAATTGAAGGTCTGGTACGCGAAGGTGAGATTCTTGACCTGACCGCGAATCAGGCGAGTGAGTTTGGGTATGCTGACCATATTGTTGAAAGCAGAGAGGAAGCGCTGCGAGTTCTTGGCTGGGATAACGCGACGATTATTGAGGAAGAGCCCGATTTCAGATACCGCATCGCGCAGTTTTTAACCAGTTATGAAGTCGCTTCTTTGCTGCTGTCAATTGGCATGATCGCTCTGCTGGCTGAATTCTATACTCAGGGCTTTGGTATTTCGGGCATTATCGGAGTCGCCTGTATTGTGCTTTACTTTTCCAGCGGCTTTATTGCCGGCTACACGGAACTCTGGTCGGTGGTGATTTTCTTTATCGGTGTTGTGCTGGTGGTGATAGAGCTGACCATACCCGAATTTGGCATTTTTGGCATCTCGGGCCTGATTGCCATGTTTATCGGTATTGTCTTCGCGGCGCCTGACGTACGCCAGGGCGTTTTTTCCCTTTTAATTGCCATTGTGGTCGGCATCATCACGATCCCGATCCTGATTAAACTGTTTGGCAAACGCAAACTGTTCCAGCGGCTGGTACTGGCTAATGCGGAAACGGTAGATATGGGCTACGTGCACAGAGACGTAACGTTACCCGAAACTAATCTGCTGGGCAAAACAGGTACGGCTGTTTCAACCTTGCGTCCTTCCGGGAAAGTCCTTATAGACGATAAGCGGCTTGACGCGATTGCTGAGGGCAGCTTTATTGCCAGCGGTGAAAAAGTTAAAGTAATTCAAGTAGTAGGGTCTAAAATTGTTGTCATATCTGACGATGACCAGAAGGAAGAGGATGAGACGTAAACAAAGCGCAAAGCTTGTTTATGGGCAGGGCACCTACTTGCTAGATGATATCATGATAAACAGTTTGACTGATAAAATGATTGGAAAATGAAAAGATGAAAACAATCCTTCTGTCATATATAAGAAATACCTGATGTGAATCAATAAGCAGACGATGTCTATTATAATGAGCAACCGATGCGAAAGATCCGGCACCTTTGGGAGCCGGATCTTTTAGTTGGCCAGAAAAACAGCATGAACAACTTTAAGCTCATTATTTGCGTTCCCTGGAAAGATTTTTGCATGTTGAATGGAATAATTTAGCCAGATCGCCTCATGCCCTACAAAGGACACAAATACTTTCGAACAAACTTAAAAGAAACACGTCTAATGAAATGTAAGGGCCCGAGACTAATTTAACAGTAAAAAAAAAAGGAGTTGTTTAAGATGAAAAAACTGTTCATGTTTGGAGTGGCGCTTGCCATTGTATTAAGCTTTTCAGGAATCGCTATGGCAGAAGAATTAGCTGCAGGTGACGGCGAACGCCAAGTGGTTGGCGACGACATCGATATCGCTGATGATGAGATGAAGATTGTTTCCGTAGATGAACCTGTAGTTGGTGACGACATTGATATCGCTGATGATGAAATGAAAATTGTATCCGTAGATGAAGATCCTGATCGCGTAGTTGGTGATGATCTGGAATTAGGTGAAGATGAGGTTGGCATTGTTTCAATAGATGAGCCAGAAGACGACCGTGTGGTTGGAGACGATCTGGAATTAGGCGAAGGTGAAGCCGGTATTGTTTCAATAGATGAACCAGAAGACGACCGTGTGGTTGGAGACGATCTGGAATTAGGCGAAGATGAAGCCGGCATTGTGTCAGTAGATGGCACGGCACAAGAAGATGAAAGCAAGCTGCCGATGGCAGCGGTTATTTCCGCGGCTATTCTGGTAGGTGCCGGACTTATACTGCTTCTGAAGAAGGTTTTTTAACCTAAAATACATTGGAACCCTATCAGTAAACAATTAAGAGTTACTCATGTAATTCATGAAAACATAGTTAAAGCCGGAGGCAGGTTAAATAATCTGTTTCCGGCTTTTTTGTTTATCATTTGAGGTGTATATTGAATAGAAAAGAAGATTATTAGATGTAAAGACGCATACAAGGGGGAACAAACAATGTCTACAGATCCGTCATTCTTTCTGGAACACCTCTACAAAAAACAAAAACGGGCGTTTTCATACCTGCCTGAAAATGATCAGGCCTGGCAGGGCTGGTCAGCCGGACTCAGGAGAGCGATAACGGACCAGATTGGTCTTGATAGAATCCCTGCCAGTCCAGATGGACTTCAGCCTGAAAGGCTGGAGTCTGTTGACTGCGCCACCTATATCCGCGAACTTTATACCCTGCAGATAGCGCCGGAACTGACATCACTTGCCTATGTGCTTATCCCTAAATTAGAAAATAATCAACTGCCTGATCAAAACACCAAAGTGCCCGCGATTCTTGCCTGCCACGGGCATGGCTACGGCGTTCGTGATATTGTTGGACTGGAAGCAGATGGCAGCCCCCGAAAAGGCGACAGCGGTTATCACAAGGACTTCGCGCTGTCACTGGTTCAGCGCGGGTTCATTGTTGTAGCGCCGGAAATCATCGGGTTTGGCCAGGCAAGACGTGAACAGGAAATAAAAGGCGATCCAGGAGAAAGCTCCTGTTATCCGCTTTCAACCGGACTGATGATGTTTGGCGTGACCATGGCCGGGCTGCGGGTTTTTCAGGCACAACGCCTGCTTGACTACATGAACAGCCGCCCCGACATCAACGCTGACAGGATTGGCTGCATGGGTATATCCGGCGGCGGTCTGGTTGCTGCCTTCACGTCAGCGCTTGATGATCGGATTACCGCGACAGTTATCAGCGGTTATGTAAATACTTTTAAGGACTGCATACTGTCTGTACATCACTGCGTTGATAATTATGTTCCCGGGATTCTGCGTTTTTGCGAGATGCCAGACCTGGTGAGGCTCATTGCGCCGCGGCCACTGCTGATTGAAAGCGGGCTGGAAGACCCCATTTTTCCGATTCAGGCCGCGAAAAAAGCAGCAGAGAATATTCTGGACATGTACAAGTTTTTTCATGCGCAGCAATGCCTTGAAACGGACTTTTTCGCTGGTGACCACCAGATTCATGGCGAAAAAGCCTATCCCTGGCTGCAGCGCTGGCTTACCAAAGAGCAGAAGCATTAACTGCATAGCTGGTGTATTCATCTTCTAAGTTAATGATGAGGAATTTAATTTGTTTTACTATTTAAGACAAAAAAAGAGCTGCCTCATTCTTTTGAGACAACTCTTTCTTTGACCAATGCTTAGGATTATCAGATGCATGCAAGACTGAAAAACGACTTAGTAGCGTCCGTATGTCTTGGCGATTTCCACCATTTTGCGTGCACGGTCTAAAGGCGCGTTGGCGGGGTACTCACAGCCGGTCGC
>SLMY01000273.1 GCA_007133255.1 Clostridiales bacterium | reverse complement strand
GCAATGATTATCATTCCTGTGGTTCTGCTGCTGGCAGCTTTGATTGTCTACCGCAGGCGCAGGCATCTGTAAGGTTTGCGCTGGCCAGGAAGATCTTTTAGCTGATAGGGAGGCTTGTAAATGAAAAAACAAAGCAAAATCCTGATTATATTTGCTGGTGTGCTTGTTGTGCTGGTGGCCGCTCTGGCCCTCAGCAGCCTGCTGCCGGGAAGTGATCCGGAAGAAACAACAATGACCACCAGGCCTGAGGTCGATCCTGTTTTTGAGGCCGAAATGGATGAGGTCGAAAGAATCGATATTGTTAACCCGGATGACCAGTTTTCTCTGGTTCCCGAAGACAGCGCCGCTGATAATAATACGAGTCGGGTCTGGTATATTGAGGGTATGGAGGATTATCCCTTCTCATCCCGGGCGCTTGAGCAGATCGCCAATGTAGCCAGTATTGTCTATACCAGCAATGAGATTGAGACAGACGCCCAGGACCTGGCTCAGTACGGACTGGAAAACCCGGATACAACATATACAGTTACATTAAAAAATGGCGATCGGCACGTGATTAAGTTCGGGCGCGAACTGTTGTCAGGAAGCTTTGATTATGTCATGCTCGATGATACCAGACGTGTCTGCTCGGTCGCTTCAGCGACCGCCAATCGGGTCCGGCAGTCGAAGCTGGATCTGGTTGATGACAGTCTTGTGCTGGATCTGGACCTGGAAACATTGTCAATGTTCACCTTTGAGCGAGCCCGTGATGATGCCAGAATCGTTACTGAGTCCACCTTGATGGGCGAGTTGGGATCTGGCACGGAATACTTTGAGTTCTATGTACTCGAACCGATTCATCGTCCCGGTAGTTCTGAAGGTCTGACCAGGCTGCTTGATGAGGTGCTTAATATCTCAGTCAGCCGGTTTGTGGAGATTAACCCGCAGGATCTCAGCCAGTACGGACTGGACCAGCCTCAATATACATTCCATCTTGAGACAGAATCAGACCAGGTTAATATCATCCTGGGCGCGAAGGCTGACAGTGACCATTTTTACGCGATGAGCGACCGGATACCGGCTGTCTTTACTGTTCGTGCCAGCGCTTTCGGAACAATCGACATGCGTGTGACCGATATGCTGGACCGGTTTGTCCAGCTGATCAGTATCTGGTCCGTTGACCGGATCGAAGCTGATATATTGGGCGAGTCTTTTGTCGTTGATATCTCGATGGAACAGAATCAGCGGGCATCTGATGAAGATGTTGTGTTTGAGCTGGACGGTGAGAACGCTAAAATCGTTAATGAACGTAACCGCAGTTTATTTTCACCTTTTTACCAGAGCCTTATTAGTGTTATGATAGCCGGGCTTGATGTTGACGCGCAGCCTGAAGCTGACGCTGACGCTTCGATGGTCTTTCATCTCAAAGCCGATCCGGATAATGATCTGCCGGAAAGACAACAGGTAGTTGAATTTACGGCTCGGGATGATTATACTTATTATGTCTTTATCGATGGTGAGTATGCCGGGTTTTATATTGACGGCAATGCCGCTTTCCATTCAAAACGCACCGACAGCGAAGGCATTCTGGTCGCGCTCGACATGCTCAGATACGCAATGGAGCATGCTGTGGATGGCGTGTTTAACACACAGGAAGGATATCAGCTGGATTGATATGAGTCAGCCGCCAGCAAACAATCTTACTAAACGAAGCAGAGCCAGCTTGATCATATTGATCGTGCTGGCTTTACTGCTGATGGCTTCTGTTGTTTTTCTGGTTTATCACCTGCCGGATGACGACGCCTGGCAGCTGATGGCACGGCCGGAAGAAGCGATCATTCCTGAAGATATTGGATTTGACTGTGAGCCAGTTGAAGCGCAGCGGCTTTACCCGTTTGGCGAGGGTCTCTACAAGGTCAGTATCAGTCGAGTCGCCAGACTCGATAATCAGGGGCATGAGCGATTTGCTGCTGATATTGATTTTAAAGCTCCTTTTGTCGTATCCGATGAATCCCGTTTTCTTGTCGCTGACCGTGAAGGTCATCAGATGCTGATGCTGGGTGAACACGGGGAGCTTTATAAGATCAGTGTCGAAGGCAGAATCAGCAGTGCCAATATCAGCAGTCGCGGTTATGTGCTTATCGTTCAGGATAAAGCGAACAGCACAGGTGTGGTCAGTTTGTTCGCGCCGGAGACCGGCCGGCATCTGTTTGATATCCATTTTCCGGAATCAGGTTATGTTCTTTCCGCGTCGTTCTCACCATCTGGTGATTATTTCGACATCTCAATTCTCAATACTGCTTCAGCGACAGCTGTTCCGATTATCAGGCGTTATAACCTTGAAGGCCAGGCACTTGGACAGCGGATGCCGGACCTGGCAGGATTATATCCGCTGATTTTCTACAGTTCTGATGATCAGATTGTTTTGAGCGGCGCCAACAGCCTGGTCGCTCTTGCTTATGACCATTCAGATCTTCTATGGCAGCGTCATTTCAATCAGATCCTGTCTGTGTTCGACGCGGATCGCCACCTTTATGTTATCGCGGCAGCTGAACTTGACGGCCCCTACGCCTTGTTCAAGATCAGCGGCAGCGGCGAAATGAGTGAGCTTATCCATATAGGTGAAGCCCCGGCTGCTATTGACCATCAATCGAATCTGGCAGCGATCGCCAGTGGTACCAGAGTGATGGTGATCGACCTGACATCAGGAGCGCTTCTTTTTGAGAAGCAGCTGCCGGCAGAGATCATCAGGCTTCGCTTTACAAATGAGTCGGCCCTCCTGGTTGTAGTCAGGACAGGGGTCAGACGTGTGGAAATAGTCTGAACACGCGAGAAATGAAGTTAATCACGCAGGCGAATGAGCAGAATCGGAAAACACAGGCTCTGGGCAGCCCATGCTCTGAAGGAGAAACAAAATGAGTGAACCTGTTTTTGAGAACAGAAGTCAAATACCAGAGGATAAACGCTGGAGACTAGAAGATATTTTCAGCACAGACGCGTTATGGGAGCAAGCCTGCGCGAAAATACCTGGTCTGATAGAATCAGTCAGGGTCAGCAGGAAGCAGATAAATGACAGCGACAGTTTGCTGGCAGCGCTTGAAGCTTCATTTAACATGGATCTTGAGTTGTCTGAGCTTTACACGTATGCCAAAATGAGGCGTGATGAGAATAACGCTGATGCTGATTACCAGGACATGACAGGGCGTGTAACAGATCTATACTTCAAGGCCCAAGAGCAGCAGTCTTCACTGATGACTGCTCTGGCCGCGCTTGATTCATCACAGATCAAAGACTGGCAGAAACAACAACCAAAACTGGACGATTACGCCCATCTTCTAGATGATATCATCCGCAGAAAACCTCATATACTCAGTGAAGCGGAAGAAAAGATCCTTTCTCGTTTTGGCGCGGTTGACCAGGGCATTCATGACACTTACACTATGCTTGACAATGTTGATATCAAACTCGGTGAGATTAAAGATGAGAACGGTCATGATATCAAGCTGACGCCAGGACGGTTCTCGCAGCTGCGTGATCATCCTGACCGCCAGGTGCGTGAGGCGGCCTTTCGCCGGATGCAGGAAGCGTACGCGGAAATGGGGAACACCCTTGCCGCACTCTACAATACACGTGTAAAGGCGGACCTTCTGCAATCAGAAAGCCGCGGTCATCCGGATACATTGACTGCCGCCCTGTTCGAGAACAATCTGCCGGTCAGCTTGTATCAGGGTCTGATAGACGCGGTACATGAAGTTCAGCCGGTCATGGAACGGTATTTTAATCTGAGAAAGAAACAGCTTTCTCTTGCCCAGCTCCATATATATGACACTTATATCCCTATCGTTGATATGCCTCAGCGCCGCTACACCTGGCAGCAGGCTTGTGATCTGCTGCGGCGCGGTCTGGCGCCGCTGGGACAAGATTATCTGGCTTTACTGGAGCGTCATCTGAATCAGCGATGGATAGATGTGTATGAAACACCAGGTAAAACCAGCGGTGCCTATTCCTGGGGCACCTATCGCAGTCATCCTTACGTGCTGATGAATTTCAGCGGGACTTTATCGGATGTGTTCACACTGGCTCATGAAGTGGGACACAGCTTGCACACCTGGTATGCCAGTCAGCGGCCTTATGCTCAATGCCAGTACCCTATTTTCCTGGCTGAGATCGCCTCAACCGTTAATGAGAACCTGCTGCTGCAGGCGATGCTGGAGGATTGTGATTCTCATACAGAAACTGGCAGACATGAGCAAAAATATCTGCTGAACCATTTCCTGGAGTTTTTCCGGCTGACTGTTTTCCGCCAGACGATGTTCGCTGAGTTTGAGTGGAAGACTCATCAGATGGTGGAAAAAGGACAAGTCCTCACAGCTCAGTCACTATGCGGCATTTACGCGGATCTGCTCAAAACTTATTTCGCGCCTGCAGTTGAAGTTGACGAGTTCATGCATTGGGAATGGGCCAGAATCCCCCATTTCTATACATCTTACTATGTCTATCAGTACGCAACCGGTTTTTCCGCGGCTGTCGCGATCAGCCAGCAGATTCTGAAAGAGGGAGCGCCGGCTGTTGAGCGTTATATAGAATTTCTGGGATCAGGCGGATCGGATTATCCGCTCATTTTGCTTAGAAAAACCGGCATAGATCTTTCCGGTCCCGGACCTGTGAAAGACGCGATGGCAGTTTTTAATACCTATCTGAAGCGGCTCGAAGACCTGTTTTAAACTCACCGGTCAGCTGTCAGTACTCCGGAAGCGACAGCCAGAAGGCATTATTGCGGTGGAAGTTGAATTGTAAATGGCCTTTCCGGTCTGAAGCGGCTCGAAGACCTGTTTTAAACTCACCGGCCGGCTGACAGTACTCCGGAAGCGACAGCCAGGAGGAATTTATGAGATGGAAGTTGAATTAAAAATGGCCTTTCCGGATCGGGCTAGTTATGAGACCTTTATCAGCGATCCCTGGAAAGAACTGATTCTGCCTGCTGAAAAAACACGTGAGATTATCATGCACAGCCGTTATTACGATACACAGGCACGTGATCTTGACCCAATGCGGGCAACAGTCAGAGTACGACTCGAGAACAACAAGGCGGTCCTGACACTTAAAAGAGGTGATCAGATTTCCTGTGGTATTTTCAGACGACAGGAATGGTCGGTCAGGATACCATCGGAGCAGCTGTCCGCGCTTCAGCCGATGCACAGGCTGGACAGCCAACTGATTCGTGATTGGTTTGAACGAGAAGCCTGGTATAGTGGAGATAATGAGCAGCAGACAGACTTGCTGAATGAACTTCTGGACAGGATGGAGGGGCAGACCCTGATCTGTACAGCCGAAATTCGTTTCACTCGTCTTGCGGCTCTGGTTGAGATTAACGGCAGCCAGCTGGAAACAGCGCTTGACCAGGGCTATTATGTGGCTGGTCAAGACAAAAAGGCGTTCACTGAACTGGAAATTGAATGTCTGGCTGGTGACAGCTCAACTTTGGATTACCTCAGAAAAAGGCTTGCCGATAAATTCGGGTTAATAATGGAGACAGAAAGTAAGCTGGCCCGCTGTCTGGCTTTTGCCAGATCTCACGGATCCGGCTTTTAGCAAAGATAGTTTATATGAACGCAGTTGAAGATGAACGGGAGGAAAAATCAAGTGTCTGATCAGAGGCAGGAAGGCATCAGCCGCAGCCTGATCGCGATTGTTGGCGGCGGCGCCGCCGGACTGACCGCGGCTATCGCGGCGGCTGAAAGACTATCACAGTTTACGGCAGCGGAAATGAAGACTATCCGTTCAAGATATCATTTTGATTATAAGCGACCTGTTGTCGTGCTGGAAAAAAATGATCGTGTCGGCCGGAAAATTCTGGCAACCGGTAATGGACGGTGTAATTTAAGCCATCAGGATCTAAACATTGAATCCTATCATGGCCATCAGGTTGAGTTCGCGCGAAAAGCCCTGCGGTTTATGGATACAAAACAAACACTTGACTGGTTCAGCCAGATCGGGATCCCGGCCAGAACTGAATCTGATGG